>NZ_JAUMKF010000004.1:0-194004 GCF_030519405.1 Bacillus sp. C28GYM-DRY-1 | reverse complement strand
CCTCAAGATGAGATTTCCCATTCCGCAAGGAAGTAAGATCCCTGAAAGATGATCAGGTTGATAGGTCTGAGGTGGAAGTGTGGCGACACATGGAGCTGACAGATACTAATCGATCGAGGACTTAACCACATTTTGAATGATGTCACACCTGTTATCTAGTTTTGAGAGAACACTCTCAATTTGTTTGGTGGCGATAGCGAAGAGGTCACACCCGTTCCCATGCCGAACACGGAAGTTAAGCTCTTCAGCGCCGATGGTAGTCGGGGGTTTCCCCCTGTGAGAGTAGGACGCCGCCAAGCTTTTATCTTAAATTATTATCATCGCGGGGTGGAGCAGTTCGGTAGCTCGTCGGGCTCATAACCCGAAGGTCGCAGGTTCAAATCCTGCCCCCGCAACCAAATATATCAATGATATAAGAAGTGCCCTAAAGGTGCAGATAAAATCATTTAATACAAATATGGTCCGGTAGTTCAGTTGGTTAGAATGCCTGCCTGTCACGCAGGAGGTCGCGGGTTCGAGTCCCGTCCGGACCGCCATTATTGTAAACGAAACGATCATGTTTTCGTTTTTTTTGTGTTTTCTTTTACTGTATCTTCTGCTTGGTGTGATAACCAAGCTTTCTTTATATCGGCAATATCTTGGATATTCCAGCAAAATTCGTTACACTAGGAAGAGCACATATAGGTATAAGCAGGTTGAAAGGAGGTTTTGGTTCATGGATGAATTTGATTTGATACATAGCATTACTCCGCGGACCATTCACCATTCTTCCGTTGATGTAGGAATAGGTGATGATGCAGCTCTCTACACAGCGAAACACGGCGTTCAGGAAATTGTTTGTGTTGATACTATGGTAGAAGATGTGCACTTTAAATTACACTATTCCTCACCTGAAGATATCGGGTATAAGGCGTTAGCTGTTAATATAAGTGATATTGCGGCGATGGGAGGCATTCCTAAATTTTATTTGGTATCACTTGCGGTACCTTCAAAATGGACGGAATCTGAAATCAAGGCAATGTATGAAGGAATGAATGAACTGGCGAAACTATATCATATGGATCTGATTGGCGGCGATACAGTCTCGACCTCTGACAAATTAGTCGTAACGGTCACTGTGATCGGTGAAATAGAAAAGGGACGAGCTTGTTTGCGCAGCTTGGCAAGACCGAATGATATTGTGTTTGTAACAGGGGAAATTGGTTCATCTGCAGCAGGACTTTCTTTATTGCTGGAAAAGACCAATCCTCAAAACACATCTGTTGCAACGGATTACTTTATCAACAGGCATAAACGGCCTCAGCCCAGAGTAAGCGTGGGCAGATTATGCTCGAGTATTAAGCGGGCAGCTTTAAATGATATCAGTGACGGATTAGCTAGTGAACTAAATGAGATTGCAGAAGCCAGTAGTGTTTCAATTGAAATTGATGAAAGCATTCTTCCGGTCCATCCTGACTTGCCTAAGCTTCATTCTAACTGGAAAGAATGGGCTTTGTTTGGCGGAGAGGATTTTGAGCTGACAGGGACGGTTACAAAGGAAGAATGGGAAGTGTTGAAGCAGGAGTGCGAAATATGTCAACTGCCCATTACAAAGATTGGCCATGTCAAGGAAAAAACAGAATTCAACGTGATCCTAAAAACCGAAAAAACGACAATGGCCTTAGAGAAAAAAGGATATAATCATTTTAAATAAGACGGGTGACTCGTGTGAAGCAATTAAAGTGGAGAACTGTAAATCCTGAAGAAACAAAAGCAATAGCAAAACTTACGGCATCGTTTGCTAAACCGGGAGACGTCCTGACATTGGAGGGCGATTTAGGAGCCGGAAAAACGACTTTTACGAAAGGCTTTGCGGAAGGTCTTGGCATTACACGTGTTGTAAACAGTCCGACGTTTACAATTATAAAAGAATATAACGATGGCTCACTTCCTCTTTACCATATGGATGTGTATAGAATGGAAGACGAAAGTGAAGATTTGGGACTTGATGAATATTTTCACGGACAAGGTGTCTGTCTCGTTGAATGGGCACATTTAATTGAAGAGCAGCTGCCGCAGGAGCGACTGCAAATTGTCATTAAAAGAGCCGGTGATGATGAAAGAGAGGTCACCTTTACAGCTGTGGGGAATCGGTATGAAATGCTTTGTGAGGAGATAAGTAGACATGACAATATTAGCAATTGATACATCAAATTATACGTTGGGCATTGCGCTGCTTCGAGAAGACACCGTCATAGCAGAACACATGACATATTTAAAAAAGAACCATTCTGTAAGAGCAATGCCTGCTGTTCATTCATTGCTGAACGAATGTGGTATGACACCGCAGGATCTTTCTAAAATTGTTGTTGCAAAAGGCCCTGGTTCATACACAGGGGTAAGAATAGGTGTGACGCTCGCCAAAACGCTTGCCTGGTCTTTACGCATTCCTATTTCTGCTGTATCAAGCCTTGAGGCGCTTGCAGCAAATGCCCGGCATTTTGACGGTCTGATCAGCCCTATCTTTGATGCGAGACGGGGACAGGTGTATACAGGTCTTTATGAATACAAAAACGGGCTTTTGGAGCAAGTGGTTCCTGATCAAAATGTGCTGCTGGCTGAATGGCTGGACATGCTAAAAGAAAAGGATCGCCCTGTTTTGTTTTTAGGTCATGATACTTCGATTCACAAGCAGATGATAGAGGATACGCTTAGGACAAAAGGGATCGTTGGAGCTGCTGCTCAGCATAACCCGCGTCCTTCAGAATTGGCTTTTCTAGGGGCGGAAAAGGAAGAAGCTGATGTTCACGGACTTGTCCCGGATTACTTGCGGCTGGCAGAAGCTGAAGCGAAATGGATTGAAAGTCAAAAGTAGGGTGATAGGATGAAAACAAAAGCAGCTGTCAGAAACATGCGGCTTGATGATATTGATCACGTATACGAAATTGAAACATCCTCCTTTACGTCTCCTTGGACGAAGGATTCGTTTTACCATGAGCTGCTGGAAAATCCGTATGCTCATTATCTCGTGATTGAAAAGGACGGCCATGTTGCTGGGTATTGCGGAATTTGGATTGTGATGGACGACGCCCAAATTACAAACATAGCGATAAAACCGGAGTATCGCGGCCAGTCTTTAGGAGAAGCACTTTTTCGTTCAGCGATTGAACTGTGCAAAGAAAAAGACGCAAGGCGGCTTTCGCTTGAAGTAAGGGTTTCGAATCATCCTGCTCAAGGCTTATATAAGAAGTTCGGGATGCAGCCCGGCGGAATAAGAAAGAACTATTATACTGATAACGGGGAAGATGCGTTAATTATGTGGGTGACGATAAATGACTGAGCAAAAAGAGCTTTACGTATTAGGAATTGAAACAAGCTGTGATGAGACAGCGGCAGCTATCGTAAGAAACGGGAAAGAAATTATATCAAACGTAGTAGCCTCTCAAATTGAAAGCCATAAGCGCTTTGGAGGCGTTGTTCCGGAAATTGCTTCTAGACATCATGTTGAGCAAATCACTTTGGTTATAGAAGAGGCTTTTCGTAAAGCTGGCATGACATATAGTGACATCGATGCGATTGCAGTAACGGAAGGTCCGGGACTGGTGGGAGCACTTCTTATTGGAGTGAACGCTGCTAAAGCATTGAGCTTTGCGCATAACATTCCGTTAGTTGGCGTTCATCATATAGCCGGTCATATATACGCGAACCGTCTTGTAGAAGACATTGTGTTCCCGGCACTGGCATTGGTCGTTTCAGGAGGCCATACGGAATTGGTTTATATGAAGGAACACGGATCATTTGAAGTCATTGGGGAAACGCTCGATGATGCAGCAGGAGAAGCTTACGATAAAGTAGCGCGAACAATGGGACTGCCGTATCCGGGTGGACCGCAAATTGATAAGCTTGCTGAAAAAGGAAATGACAATATTCCGCTTCCTCGCGCATGGCTTGAAGAAGGCTCTTACAACTTCAGCTTCAGCGGGTTAAAGTCTGCGGTGATCAATACGCTTCATAATGCGTCTCAAAAAGGACAAGCGATTGCTCCGGAAGATTTGTCTGCCAGCTTTCAAAATAGCGTAATTGATGTCTTAGTGACCAAAACGGCGCGTGCGGCAAAGGAATATGGGGTCAAACAGGTCCTTTTAGCCGGAGGAGTAGCTGCAAACAGAGGCCTCAGAGCTGCATTAGAAAAGGAGTTTGCCCAGCATGAAGGGATTGCGCTTGTTATACCTCCATTAGCCTTATGCACAGATAATGCTGCGATGATTGCGGCGGCTGGTACAATTGCTTTTGAAAAGGGAATTCGCGGTGCATATGATATGAATGGCCAGCCCGGCCTTGAATTGACTTCTTATCAAAGTCTCACGAGATCATAGCGTGAGACTTTTCACCTGTTATTAACAGATAATTCACAATTTATCCACATATCTGTGAGTAATTATAGAGATATAGATAGATAAAGGGCTGAAGTCACTGTTGATAAAGTGGATAAATTCAGAATATTTTGTGGGTAATGTGTATAAAGCGCTTACTTTGTTTGTTTATAGGGTAAATTTCTGTGGATAAAAAAGCACCTCTAAAAAGAGGTGCTTGACTTTTTAACCTTCTTCTGTGGATAGTTCTTCCCATTCGGACAAAAGAGATTCCAGCTCTTGATTGAGTTTTTCATTGTCTGCATGGATCGCTTGTACCTTTTCATGGTCTTGATAGACTTCAGGATCACATAGCAATTCATCATTATGACTAATGTTTTCTTCAATGGTTTGAACAGTGGTTTCAATTTCTTCAATCCGACGGAGCCGTTGACGTTCTTTCTTTTTCCATTCTTTCTCTTCTTCATATGAACGTTTTGAGTCAGACTTAACCGAAGCAGGCGTTTTTTCGATTTCCTCTTGCTGATTCATTTTCTCCAATTCAAACTGCTCTGTTTTTTTCTCGGTATAATAATCGTAATCTCCCAGATACTCCTCTATATGGTTTGGAGAAAGCTCCAATACTCTTGTGGCGATTCTGTTAATAAAATATCTGTCATGTGAGACAAATAACAGTGTACCAGGATAATCAATCAGCGCGTTTTCGAGAACTTCTTTGCTGTCCAAGTCCAGATGGTTCGTCGGTTCATCAAGGATGAGAAAATTGGCTTTTTGAAGCATCAGCTTAGCAAGGGCCAATCTTGCTTTCTCACCCCCGCTCAGTGAATGGACGGGTTTCAGTACATCATCTCCCGAGAATAAGAAATTTCCGAGACAAGTTCGGATTTCTTTCTCAGGAAGACCGGGGTACTCATCCCAAAGCTCATCAAGGACACGCTTAGAAGAAGTTAACTCAGCCTGCTCCTGGTCATAGTAGCCGACACTGACATTTGAACCGTATGAAATTGTTCCTTGATCTGGCTTTAGGGTGTCCATTAATGTTTTCAGCAATGTCGATTTACCGATTCCGTTAGGGCCGACAAGCGCGGCGCTTTCTCCTCTTGTGAGCATGAACGACACTTCTGTTAAAAGCGGCGGCTGGTTTTCATAGCTGATTGTGAGATCCTGAACGCGCAGAACTTCATTTCCGCTCTGTTTTGTAATATTAAAATGAAAGTTTGCGGATTTTTCATCGCCGAGCGGTTTTGACATGACTTCCATTCGTTCCAGCTGCTTTCGTCGGCTTTGCGCTCTTTTGGTGGTAGAAGCTCTCGCTAGATTTCGGTCTACAAAGTCCTGAAGCTTTGCGATTTCATCCTGCTGCTTTTCATACACTTTAAGATCTTTTTCATACTGCGCGGCTTTTTGGTCGAGATAAGTACTGTAGTTGCCGTGATATTTTTTGCTTTCAGCTCTTGATACCTCGTATACTTGGTTTACTACTTTGTCCAAAAAGTAGCGGTCATGCGAAACAATGAGAATGGCGCCTGAATAGCCTTGCAAATAATGTTCAAGCCAGGTTAACGTATCAATATCGAGATGGTTTGTCGGCTCATCGAGAATGAGCAAATCAGGCTGTGTTAACAGAAGCTTACCGAGGGCCAGCCTTGTTTTCTGCCCCCCGCTGAGGCTTTGCACCTGTGTTGAATCGTCAAAATGGCTGAAACCAAGTCCATGAAGCACAGATCTGACATCCGCTTCATATTGATAGCCACCTTTATCTTTGAATTCCTGCTGAAGCCGGTCATACGTTTTCATGATGCTTTCCAGTTCACCAGGGTCAGCTGCCGCCATTTTTTCTTCGATAGCCCGCATATCCTTTTCCATTTCTTTTAAGTGGTCAAAAACAGTCAGCAGCTCTTCTTTTATGGTAAGCTTAGAAACCAAGCCCGTATGCTGGGCGAGATATCCCATTGTCATATCTTTTGGTTTAATGATTTCGCCCTTTTCATACGAAAGCTGGCCTGCGATAATTTTAAGCAGCGTGGATTTTCCCGCGCCATTTCTTCCAACAATGGCGACGCGATCACGATTTCTGACTTCCAGCTTTATATTGTTTAAAATAGTATCAGCACCAAATGATTTGGACAGCTGATTAACTTGTAAGATCATCATATTATTTCACCTCTGCTATAATAAGTTAAGTGTAGCTTATGAACCAGAAGTCAGCAAACAATACATTGGCCGAATAAGACATAGAGAAGAAAATAGTGTATGATCTGTTTAAGGAGAGTTTTAATATGAATGGATTTTCTCATTTTAATGAACAGGGCAGAGCCCAGATGGTGGACATCAGCGAAAAATCTTCGACTGTCCGTACTGCGGCGGCTGTTTCAAGCGTACACATGAAAAATGAAGTGTACGAGAAAATACAAAGTCACGATATCGGCAAAGGAGATGTACTGGCTGTTGCACAGGTGGCAGGCATTATGGCCGCAAAGCAAACGTCGAATATCATTCCGATGTGCCATCCGCTTTCATTGAGCGGGGTAGATATATCGTTTGACTGGCAAATAAAAGAAGCAGAAGTTATACTTCATATAAAAGCACAGGTCAAAACGAAAGGGAGTACAGGTGTGGAAATGGAAGCGCTCACTTCTGCATCGGTGTGCGCTCTTACCGTTTACGATATGTGTAAGGCTCTTGATAAGGGAATGGTCATCGGTCCTACTTTCTTGCTGGAGAAAACAGGCGGGAAAAACGGTGACTTTAAAAGAGAACTATCCGAGTATAATGTGGAGGACCAAAAATGAATAAGGATCAATCAAAAATTCCGCAGGCGACGGCAAAACGGCTGCCGCTTTACTATCGCTTTTTAAAGAATCTGCATGCATCAGGAAAACAGCGTGTATCATCCGCTGAACTCAGTGATGCCGTAAAGGTTGATTCTGCCACGATTCGCAGGGATTTTTCCTATTTTGGAGCTCTTGGCAAAAAAGGATACGGATATAATGTGGATTATTTGCTGTCATTTTTCCGAAAAACGCTTGATCAGGATGAGATGACAGACGTCATCTTGATTGGTGTGGGGAACTTGGGAACGGCATTTCTTCACTATAATTTCACAAAAAATAATAACACAAAAATTTCTATGGCTTTTGATATAAATGAGAGTAAAATAGGAACTGAGGTAGGCGGCGTGCCTGTCTATAACCTTGACGACCTTGAACAACACGTGAAAAATGAATCAGTTGCCATTCTTACAGTGCCAGCAGTTGCCGCTCAATTGATTACAGACAGATTGGTCGCATTAGGAATCAAGGGAATTCTTAATTTTACGCCGGCCCGTTTGAATGTGCCGGAACACATTCGAATTCATCATATAGATTTAGCTGTAGAGCTTCAGTCACTGGTTTATTTCTTGAAGCATTATTCAGTTTTAGAGGAAATCGAATAGAGGGAAAGGAGGAGCCCAAATATGCCGATCGGTCCTGGAAGCCTTGCTGTTATCGCCATCGTTGCTCTGATCATCTTCGGTCCCAAAAAGCTGCCTGAGCTGGGGAAAGCTGCAGGAGACACACTTCGTGAATTCAAAAATGCTACTAAAGGATTAACGAGTGATGACGAGGAAAAAAAGAAAGAAGATCAGTAAGTTAGGATGACACGAATGAAAGTGAATCAAATGTCGCTTCTGGAGCATATTGCTGAGCTTCGAAAACGATTGCTGGTTGTGGCGCTGGCATTTGTCGTTTTCTTTATCGCAGGATTTTTTTTAGCAAAGCCCATGATTGTTTATTTGCAAAAAACGGATGAAGCGAAGGAGCTTACACTTAATGCGTTTAATCTGACAGACCCGCTTTTTGTGTTTATGCAATTCGCGTTTATCATCGGGATTGTCCTGACCTCACCGATTATTCTTTATCAGCTTTGGGCTTTTGTGAGCCCAGGCCTCTATGAGAAAGAGCGCAAAGTAACGCTCAGCTACATTCCGATCTCTATTTTGCTGTTTTTAGCGGGCTTATCTTTTTCATATTATATTTTATTTCCTTTTGTTGTTGATTTTATGAAGCGGATTTCTCAGGATTTGAATGTCAATCAGGTGATCGGAATTAATGAATATTTTCAGTTCCTTCTGCAGCTGACGATTCCGTTTGGACTGTTGTTCCAAATGCCGGTTATCCTCATGTTTTTGACCAGGCTTGGAATTGTGACACCGATGTTCTTAACGAAAATTAGAAAGTATGCGTATTTTACGCTGCTTGTGATTGCTGCCCTGATTACTCCGCCTGAGCTTTTGTCTCATATGATGGTCACTGTTCCGCTGTTGATTTTATATGAAATCAGTATTCTTATATCGAAGGCTGCCTATCGGAAAGCGCAGAAAAGCAGTGCTGCCGATCAGGACGTGTCTTCCGGGCAATAATAGAAAATCCATTTCTCATTGAGAAATGGATTTTCTTTATTTCTGGTTCTTTTTGATTTTAAATGAAAAGGCGAACATCTTAAAAGAGATGCTGATGTTGTAAGCGGCGAACACCATCAGCAGGATGGAGTAAAATGACCACATGCTGCCTGGCGAGCTTGCGGCAAGATAAGTAAAGATGCACCCTACGGCAAAATAGATCATTCCCCAAACTACCGGGTTTCTCATAAAAACAATCCTCCAATAATCAATTGCATTTGTGTGCTCTGCTGTTCGAGGTACTTCTGAACAGGTTCAAGCTGCATGATGACGACAAATGTATTCATCATGACATGGGCGAAAATCGGCACCCATATCCGTTTTGTTCTCGCATATAAAAAGGCAAAGGTAAAGCCCATTGCGGTATAAAGAAGTAGATGCTTCAAATCAGCGTGAACAATACCGAAAATAACCGAGCTGATCAATCCGGCAAAGAAGAAATTTGTTTTTTCATACAGTGTGCCGAAAATGATTTTTCTGAAGATGATTTCTTCTAATATAGGACCGACGACGGAAGAAACCATAATCATGAGCGGGACTGCCTGAATGACATCTAGAATTGCTTGCGTATTCTCTGATTCTCTTCCGATGCCGAATATATAATATTCAATAGAGCCTGCTATTCCTTGAGAGAAAAGGGCAATGAAAAAACCGGCTATCGCCCAAAGGATAGAAAGTCCGATTGAGTCCTTCTTTCCGTTGCGCAGCGTTTCTTTCGGAACAGTTCTCAGAATGAGCAGAACGACAACGAGACAGACGATAAAGCTGATGACGGACCATAATCCTTGGGCATGCAGCATATTCTCCTTGGTAGGCTGTCCTCCGGCATAACCGAATTTAAATAACAAGGGAATCCCGATTAATGCGGAAAACTGCATGATGATATATGTCAGGATAATAAACCAATACTGTTTTCTCAAATGGTATGTACTCCTTTGTTAAGTGTGTTTCGTTCATCTACAGCTATTGTAACATAATCGATACGGGGGTGAAAAAGCTAACGGATACGAGAGCGAAAAGAATCATGTAAGCGTGAAAAATTTTTTATCTTATCACTTGAAATTGGAAGGGAGATTCTTTATTATAAGAATTGTGTTAGCACTCTTTAGTGCTGAGTGCTAAAATTACATATTCATACTATTGAGGAGGTTATTACATTGTTAAAGCCATTAGGTGATCGCGTTGTCATTGAACTCGTAGAATCTGAAGAAAAAACTGCCAGCGGAATTGTGTTGCCGGATTCTGCAAAAGAAAAACCGCAAGAAGGCAAAATCGTGGCAGCTGGTTCAGGTCGCGTGTTAGAAAGCGGAGAGCGCGTTGCTTTAGAAGTAAAAGAGGGCGACCGCATTATCTTCTCAAAATACGCAGGTACTGAAGTGAAATACGAAGGTACTGAATACTTAATCTTACGTGAAAGCGACATTTTAGCTGTTATCGGCTAATTCTTAAATAAACAATACTTAAAACATTTGAGGAGGTCTTGTAAACATGGCAAAAGAAATTAAGTTTAGTGAAGAAGCTCGCCGCGCAATGCTACGCGGTGTCGATGCACTTGCCGATGCTGTAAAAGTAACTTTAGGACCAAAAGGACGCAACGTGGTTCTAGAGAAAAAATTCGGTTCTCCGTTAATCACAAATGACGGTGTAACAATCGCTAAAGAAATTGAACTCGAAGACGCATTTGAAAACATGGGTGCTAAGCTTGTTGCTGAAGTAGCCAGCAAAACAAATGACGTTGCCGGTGACGGTACAACAACTGCGACAGTTCTTGCGCAAGCAATGATCCGTGAAGGCCTTAAAAACGTAACAGCAGGCGCTAACCCTGTAGGCGTGCGTAAAGGTATGGAAAAAGCTGTAGCGGTTGCGATCGAAAACTTAAAAGAAATTTCTAAGCCAATCGAAGGCAAAGAGTCTATCGCTCAGGTTGCTGCGATCTCTGCTGCTGATGAGGAAGTCGGAAGCCTTATCGCTGAAGCAATGGAGCGCGTAGGAAACGACGGCGTTATCACAATCGAAGAGTCTAAAGGTTTCACAACTGAGCTTGAAGTTGTTGAAGGTATGCAATTCGACCGCGGATATGCGTCTCCTTACATGGTAACTGATTCTGATAAGATGGAAGCGGTTCTTGAGAATCCTTACATCTTAATCACAGACAAAAAAATCACAAACATTCAAGAAATCCTTCCTGTGCTTGAGCAGGTTGTTCAGCAAGGCAAACCATTGCTTCTGATCGCTGAGGATGTTGAAGGCGAAGCACTTGCAACACTTGTTGTGAACAAACTTCGCGGCACATTCAACGCAGTTGCTGTTAAAGCTCCTGGCTTCGGTGACCGCCGTAAAGCAATGCTTGAAGACATCGCTGTCCTTACTGGCGGAGAAGTCATCACAGAAGATCTTGGCCTTGACCTGAAATCTACTCAAATCACTCAATTGGGACGCGCTTCTAAAGTTGTTGTTACAAAAGAAAACACAACAATCGTTGAAGGCGCTGGCGAAACAGACAAAATTTCTGCCCGCGTGACTCAAATCCGCGCTCAAGTGGAAGAAACAACTTCTGAATTCGACAGAGAAAAATTACAAGAGCGTCTTGCGAAACTTGCTGGCGGCGTAGCTGTCATCAAAGTCGGCGCTGCGACTGAAACTGAGCTGAAAGAGCGTAAACTTCGCATCGAAGACGCCCTGAACTCAACTCGCGCAGCTGTTGAAGAAGGCATCGTATCCGGCGGTGGTACAGCGCTTGTCAACGTATATAACAAAGTCGCTGCAGTTGAAGCTGAAGGCGATGCGCAAACAGGTATCAACATCGTGCTCCGCGCACTCGAAGAGCCAATCCGTCAAATCGCGCACAACGCTGGACTTGAAGGATCTGTCATCGTTGAGCGCCTCAAAAACGAAGAAATCGGCGTAGGCTTCAACGCTGCAACTGGCGAATGGGTAAACATGATCGAAAAAGGTATCGTTGACCCAACAAAAGTTACACGCTCAGCTCTTCAAAACGCTGCGTCTGTAGCTGCAATGTTCTTAACAACTGAAGCTGTTGTCGCTGACAAGCCAGAAGCAAACGCTGGCGGCGCAGGAATGCCTGACATGGGCGGCATGGGCGGTATGGGCGGCATGATGTAATCAAACGGCGAAAACCCTTGATATACCAAGGGTTTGACCATTGATTTCATCTGAAATGCTCAAAAAAACAACATTTTGATAACATTTCTTCATGAAATCCCGATATTGAGGATGTTTCCGAAAGTCTTCTGGACTTTTTGCGAAGCATCCTCTTTCATTTTTTCAGTAACGTGTGTGTAAATTCTCATTGTGGTTTTCATATCATCATGACCAACTCTTTTCATGATCGTTGTAATGTCTACACGGGCTTCGGTCAACATGCTGATATGTGTGTGTCTGAAAATATGGGGTGTTGCATGCTTCTGAATAGATGTTTTCTCGAGTAACCTTTCCATACGCACAATTATATTTTTAGGCAGGAATGGATATCCATTTTCTCTCGCAAAAACAAAATTTCCATCATTGTATTCCTCTGGCTTTATTCGGGATTGAAGCCTTCTTTTTTTCTGTCGCATTTGATATTCCTTTAGCATGTCCATGATCTGATCTTCCACTTCGATTGTACGGACTGAGCCGGCTGTTTTAGGTGGGATCAATTCATACTCTTTCATGTTGTTATTTTCTGAGTATATGGTTTTGGTTATGCGGATTTCATTGGTTTCAAAATTGATGTCGGTCCATGTTAGTGCACATAATTCACCTGAACGCATTCCGGAAAAAGCCAGTAAATAAAATCTTTCAAGATCCATGTCTAATCCAAATTCCTTCACAGTCAAAAGAAATTCTTCGAGTTCCTCTTTTTCAAAATACTTTTCTTCAATAGGGTTATTTTCGATATCTTCTACAGTTAATCGTTTTTTCGGAACGACTGCACCTTCAGTTGGGCTATGTTTCAATAGCTTTTGTTGTATGGCATATTTAAAAATCAGCCCTGCTGTAGTATGGACCCCACTTATTGTATTCCGAGCATAGCCTTGTTCCGTAAGATCATTTAATATTTTTTGGTACTTTCTTGTTGTGATCTTTGCAATATTTGTTTTGGCAATATATCGGTTGAGAATTTTAATTTCTTTTGTTCTAATCCTAATGGTGCCTTTCTTGTTGCCAGTGGTAAATGCATAATCACGAATCCAATCAGCAGCCAGCTTTTCGAATGTCATCTTTTTCACGACAGACTCATCTATGCCATCTTCTACAAGAGCGGCAATAGCATCAAGGACTCTTTTTTCTGCCTCTTTTTTGGTCTTTCCTCTTCTTGCTATTTGTTTGCGTTTACCGGTGACCGGATCTCTTGGACCGTCACCCACAGCGAGCCACTTCTTTCCCTTTACTAATTCCTCAAAGTACAATTTACTCACCCCATTTTTATTGAATAGATTTATAGAGTTCTTTATACATCATGAATGAAAACTGTTTCCTTCTGTACATTTCCAGCCGTTTTGCAGCAAAAGGATATGTTACGTTGAAGTTGTCACCTATTAACTTTATAGCCTCTGACTGCATTCGCGGCAACGAAATTTTTTCAAGCATGAATGTTGGCACACAGAAATGATACATAAAACTATTAGCCTGGTATTCTTGCAATTGGCGAAACAAGCGATTCATATTGAATTGGTTTCCACAGTGTTTAATCACGTGGCCGAGTTCATGAACAAAGTCCTCCCATTGCTGCTGACGAGATGTCCTTGAATCCAACACCATGCTATAGAGACCATTTATGCAAAACATGCTGCTGGTTGTCTCCTCGTAATGAATCCATATTTCGAAAGCAGCTGCAATGCGTTCCATATCTATCTCTTCAGGAGCAAGCATATTTAATTTGAGATATATCTTTTTCACTTCTTCTTCTAAGTGTGATAATTGAATAGCCATAATTAACACCGCCAAGATGAGAATATATGTTCTGTTTTTGGTGTGAAAGAAAAGCCCTTAAGGGCCTCTCTCTATTTAACAATTCCAGCTTCGTAAAGTTTCCGATTGAAATTGTTTTCTGCTCATCACGCAAACCAAATTCCCCTTTTTATATTGAATATCTTTTATTTAAACGAGTTATCTTCGATTTAAAACCCCTCATTTATTTCGGAAGAAAATCCCGATCCAATCCAGAAGGGAATCCAGGTGAGAGGAGACGTTGAAACCCTTAATACGTAAGGGTTTAACAGCTTGTGAAATTTATCTTTCCGGATGAGAGTTCTGATCTAGTTCGGATGAGAGTTCTGATCTTATTAGTAAACAGAATTTAAACATAATAAACAAAGAAATATATAAGGTGATTGATTAACCTTTTCGACCTTTTGCTTTTTCTTTCTCTTTCAGATACTTGATGAAATCAATAGCTTGTCTACGTGCTTCTTCTGAAAAGTCAGATGCATCTTTAAAGGCGATTTGTAAGTCTGGATCATCCGTAACTTTGTAAGGGGCTTTTTCTTCATGAACAACAGGTTTTCCACTAGGTTGGTGCCCCAGTAAATAATCAACTGTTACTTCAAAGAAATTAGCAATTTTCACAAGGGTTTCGTGATCCGGTTCTCTTTTACCTTGTTCGTAAGATGCATATGTTGTACGAGCAATTCCTAAATTATCAGCAACTTCTTGTTGATTCATTTTTTTTTCGTCACGGAGTTTTTTTAGTCTAAATGAAAAATTCATAGATATCGCCTCTCGCATTTTGTGGAACTAACTATATTATAACTACACAATAAGCGTAGTATATATAGATTACTCGAAAAGAGTATTTTTTTTTGAAAAAGGGTTTACACGACTCGAAATGAGTAGTATATTTAACTCAACGACACGAAATGAGTCATGGAGGTGAAAGAAATGCCTGTCAAAACAAGAGATTGGCTAAAACACAAACGCTTATCGAAGGGGCTGACCCAAAAAGGCGTTGCTGACAAAGCTGGCATTGCTCGAACGACTTACGCTTCCATTGAACAAGGCGAAAGAAATGCAGGAGTTCTGACAGCGAAAGCTATTTCACAGGTTCTTGATTTTCATTGGACTATTTTTTTTGATGAAACACTACGCGTTTCGAGTAATGAACGTGAATCAAATTCAGCATAGGAGGTTAAAGATATGTTCACTATGCAATACGACGAACAATTCATCGATCAGATCGCTGCAAAGATTGCAGACAGAGCAACCGAAATGCTTGTTGAACGTCTTGGCTCACTGAATGAACTCCCTCCTGTTCTTACAAGGGAAGAAGCTATGAAAGTTCTACGGTGCGGTCCAACTAAGATGTCTGAGCTAATGGCTCGGCCAGATTTTCCGGTTAACAATGAGGTTGGTAAGAAAATACCGAAACATTTACTTATCAAATGGATCGAACGTAACACCCGTTGGATTGAAGACAATACAAAGTATTTTCGCAAGGAGGCAACAGCGTGAATCAACTCGTTTTTATTGAAGGCGACCAAGTTGTAACAGATAGTCTGACTGTCGCAGAAGTCTTCGGAAAACGTCATGACACGGTTTTGCGTGATATCAGAAACCTTGATTCTAGCAATGAATTTAATCTCCACAATTTTGCGGAGGTTGAATATCAGGACAATAAAAACCGCACTTATAAAAAATATCTAATCAAACGTGACGGACTCACATTTTTAGTTTTTGGTTACACGGGCGCCAAAGCAGCGCTGTTCAAAGAAAAATACATTTCCGAATTTAATCGGATGGAAGCCGAATTGCAAAAAATGACTCAGCCGTCCTACATGATCGAAGATCCAGTCAGCCGGGCAAAGCGATGGATCAGCGAGCAGGAAGAACGGCAGCAACTTGAACAAACATTGAAGATTCAAGAACCATTAGTCAACTTTGCACAGAGTTGTATGGCATCAGAAAGATCAATGCTTGTTCGTGAACTGGCAAAGCTTGCTTGTAAAAACGGAATTGTCATTGGTGAGAAACGGCTCTTTCAGAAGCTGCGCGAATGGAAGATGATCATGGCGAACAAAAATGAGCCATACCAGGAATACATCGAGCGCGGTTACTTTGAAATTGCACAGGGGGTGCGAGATGTAAAAGGGACACCGAAGTCCTGGCTGACAATGCGCATTACTCCGAAGGGACAAGCTTTTATTATCAACAAGCTCAAAAAACAGCAAGCAAGCTAATTCATTCAACACTTAAATTTTACCAAATAATTCCCCGTGAAACAGGAGGCGAACATATGTCGAACAACCCGTATAAACTCGATAATTTACCAAAGATTATGCGAGAGGTCAGAAAGGCAATCGGGCTTACTCAATTTCAATTAGGGCGGCTACTCGGCGGTAAAGATCAACGATACGTGTCAGATGTTGAAAACGGCTTGACCGCATTGACACCTGAATTGTGTATCAAGTGGTTTGAGGCTTGTGGAGCATATGAACACATTGATCTCGTACATTACTTGTTTAAGCTGCATCCAACAGCAGCCGCACCCATTGATCCTGCTTTAAATAGGAGCGCAAGTAATGCGGTTATCAATATGATTCATCAGCTTGAGGAAGCAATCCAAGCAACAAAACATCTATCCCGATGGCTAGCGAATGATCGACCAGGAAGGTCAGAGGATTTACCTTTGGGGGATATCAAGCAGATATTTGATCTAATCCCAGCAAACAAAACTCTGATTTATTCGTTAGCGCGGAGTCATGGTCTAAATATGCAAGAGCTGGCTGACAGGTGGACCCGTAAAGCGCTAATGGATCAGGTAGCAATGTCAAAACAAGAGGAAAGGAAGGCGGTTTTCGCATGAAAACTAATCAGTTTTTGAAGTCAGATGTAGATGCAGCAAAAAGAAAAATTGAATCAGCAGAAGAGCTCTCTATCATGCTTTCGGAGGCATTACGTGATGGTGATTATGAAGAGGCAATCAGTCTTGCTGGAAGTATCAAGGTTCTTACAGAGGATATCAGCCGACTGGCGAATAAAGGACGGTTGTATGAAACAGCTATGAAAATGCAACAACGAGGTATCAATTTGGCTGTGATAAGTAGGTGTCTGGGATGAACATCGAAAACCCAATGATTTTGAACAACTGGCACGATAGGCTGACTGAGCCGGAAACGCAAAAGGATTTTTTCGGGGATGAAGTAACACCTTTCGATGATTACGTGATAGATAGCGCTGAGGGTGAAGTCATCTTGAGGGAAAATCTTGAGCGGTACCTAAAGGAGCATCTTGGTTTTGAATTTAAAAATGAGCAATAAAAAAGCCCACTCTGGCAAGTGGACTCAGTAAGGCGTTTTGACTTAAATAGTTACTTAATTATACCAAAACGCCTCATAAAAATCAATGGAGGTTTTATATATGGCTAAAGCAGTTAAAGTGGCATTCAGCGAGCGTGCGGAGGATCAGCAACGTTTGAGACAGGTCGGCGGTTCAATTGTATTCGCCAAAAACGGTAAAGCGCAGTTTAGTTTCCCTTCAATGGATCACTACCGGGAATGGCAGCGGCTTGGAACGGAAGCATACAAAAGAAAGGTGGCAGAAGCACAATGAATGGCTTATCACAGGTAGATTACTCAGATTACATGCCGGCACCTCAGCAGGCATCCAGTGTGACTACAGAAGCCATGGTAAGCCGACAGGCGCAAGAAGTACAGGCTGCTATGGTAATTGCAAAGAAATTTCCGCGGGACGTATATGCGGCGTTTGATCGGATAAAAAAAGCATGCGAACGAAGATTGTTAGCTGAGAATGCGGTGTATGAATATCCCCGCGGTGGGACAAAGGTATCTGGTCCGTCAATCCGATTGGCTGAGGCATTGGCGCAGAATTGGGGCAACGTTGATTACGGAATTATGGAGCTCGAGCAAAAAGCCGGAGAATCCTCTGTCATGGCGTATGCTTGGGACCTCGAAACGAATACACGGCAAACCAAAATATTCACTGTGAAGCATGAGAGAAAGGCAAAAGGTACAGTTACAAAGCTTAATGACGCTAGAGATATTTATGAAATGGTTGCCAATCAAGGAGCCCGTCGACTACGTTCCTGCATACTTGGAGTGATTCCTGGCGATATCGTTGACGCTGCAGTTGATATGTGCCAGAAAACGTTAATAAACGGACATAAAGAACCATTGGAAGATCGGCTAAGAAATGCATTGTCAACATTCAAGAAAGAATTTGGGATCACTAAAGAAATGATTGAGGAATACGTCGGAAGTAACGTTGATGCCTTTACAGAACAAGACTTTTTAAAGATTGGCCGTATTTATACATCTTTACGTGATGGTATGGCGAAGAAAGAAGATTACTTCAATATCAAGACAACAGGCCCAACTAAATCAAAGGCTGAGGAAGAGTTCAAAAAGCAAAAAGAGCAAGCTGACAAGCCTGCTGAAAGCAAAGAAAAGGCGGGTGATCCTGCTAATGCGGATACCGGCGCTAAACAAGGAGAGCTATTATTCTAACGAGATTGATAGATACTACATGTCGAACTCTCAATATAAAAGCTTTCTTCAATGTGAGGCAGCAACGATGGCAAAGATTAACGGAGAATGGACGCCCCCAACATCGGAGGTCCTTCTCTTCGGTCAATACGTTCATGCCTGGCTTGAAGGTGAACAGGCTTTTGATGAATTTAAGAAGAACACACCTTCACTATTTACTCAGAAAGGCCAACTGTACAAGCAGTATCAGTTAGCTGATTTGATGATTGAGGCAATTCAACATGACGATCTCTGTATGTTCGTTCTTCAAGGTGAAAAGGAAGTCATTGTATCTGCTGAATTGTTCGGTGTTCCGTGGAAAGGAAAGCTGGACGTATACAACCCAGCTGGCGGCCGTTTCTCTGATCTGAAAACAGCACGGTCATTGCGGGAAAAAGTTTGGGACCCGGAATTAGGATATTGCTCATTTGTCGAGGCGAATGGCTATATTGCACAAATGGCACTATATGCAGAGCTTGAAAAAAGAATGACTGGACGGAATGAATGGCTTGAGCCCCTGATCGTAGGGGTTTCAAAAGAAGATCCACCTGATAAAGCTGTCATCAATATTGATGAAGGCAGGATGGAAGTAGAGCTTGAGGATATTGAAAAACGGATGGAACGAATTATCCAAGTTAAATACGGTGGGGAGAAGCCCGAACGGTGTGAAAAATGCAAGTATTGCCGGGCAACTAATCAACTGAACAGTATCATTCATTTTTCGGAGCTGGTTAGTTGATGGAAAGGGCGATGATCAAAGTCCCTATTCCCCATTGTTATGTCTGGCTTGTGAAGACCGTCCGCAGAGATATGCGAAAAGATTTGTATACGCGGTATGTTACTGATTATCTCAAAAGAAATGAACCGACGCTGCGATTGATTGATATTGATTTTAGAGCCCTGACAGCACTGTGTGAAAGGAAGTAGGTGAGCGGCATGGATATGCACGGTTTGGGGTATGTGATCCTGCCCCGGCTACCCTTTAAGGATTCACGCGACGAGACGATTTACGATCATTTATTTAAAAGGGCTGAATACAGGTCAGATCAACAATTAGAGCCCGGCCAAACAATTATCAAACTGGTGGATCTGGCTAAACGCTTTAACTGGTCAGCTGATCAAATCAAGTATTCATTGGATCGAATGGTAAAGCAAGAATATTTGAAGTTGGACCGGCTGCCACAAAAGCGCGGTTTTATCGTAACGGTTCTTCATTACGCTGAGTACATACAACTAGGAAATTACAACAAGAAAAAAGACTTGGCACCAGCACAAGAAAAGCAGCAGGAGGATGAGAAGAAAATGAAGAGTAACGCATTTGCATTTTTCGAGGATGAGGGATTCGGCCTTCTATCATCGTTCATGGCTGAGAAGCTTAATAGCTTGATAGACGATTATGGCGAAGATAAGGTACTGGAGGCAATGAAAGAGGCAGTAACGCGGAACGCTCGCAATCTGGTCTATGTACAGCGCATTCTCCAGTCAAACAAGAACAAAAGTAAGGAGTGGCAACATGGAAATACACAAAACGCAAAGTACGGACGCTGCAATGGCAGCAATACTGAAAAAACTCCAGGAAAGGTCAGCCCAATTTTCGGCGGGGTCGGCCGGGTCAGAAGAAAAGGCTGAATATGAATGTCCGAAATGCAAAGATCAACTTGGCTACATCGAGAACAAGGACGGATATGAGGTTTGGGTCCGGTGCAAATGCATAGAGCGCCGGCGGATCCGGAAACTGATGAATTCTAGTGACATAACTGCTGAATTTGAGAAGTTGAAGTTCAAGAATTTTATAACCGAAGGAAAGCCAGCTGTCGTGAAAGACACTTACGATACTGCGGTGGAATACTACAAGGATTTTGACAGTATCAGGAGCACCAGAAGCAACAGCATTGCTTTACTGGGGCAGCCAGGCTCAGGGAAAACGCACTTGTTAACAGCTATTTCAAACAAGCTGATCAAATCGAAAAATATCGCGGTTCAGTATTTTCCTTACGTGGAAGGCTTCAATGATTTGAAAGATGATTTTGACAAGCTTGAAGAAAAACTCAATCGCATGAAAGAGGTTGAAGTGCTGTTTATAGATGATCTGTTCAAGCCTGTGTACACAAACACCAAAGAAGGACGGACTAAGAAACCACGAGCAACCGATTGGCAAGTGGAGCAGACATACTCCGTCATCAATTATCGATATTTGAACCATAAACCGGTTCTTATCTCAAGCGAATTGGACATCGAAGAGTTGGTTGATATAGACGAGGCGCTCGGCACCCGGATTTATGAAATGTGCGCGGACTATTGTGTGATCATCAAGGGCGACAGAATGCAATTAAATCATAGATTGGCAGGGTTGCGGAATGGATGAAAAAACGAACTTTAATGGACCCGGAGGAATGTATTTGTTCGGGCCTGCTGAACAAAAGAGCGGCGAGGACCTCACACCGGCTATTCGAGTGCTTGAGGAAAAGATCAGACAAATGGAGCTGATGCTCAGTGCTTAAAGCGGTGATCCTGCTGCCGGCCATCATATTCACGGCGCCGTACAAGGAAAAGCAAATTCAGTATTGGGAACAGATTGACGGGAGGTAATGACGAGTGAGTCTCATTCAGTTTATAGTTTACGGCGAACCGGTTGCCCAGGGGCGGCCGCGGGGATCGGTTCGAAATGGCAAGGTTAGAATGCATGATCCTGCAAAATCAAAGGATTTCAAACAGTATGTTGCATTAGTTGCGTCACAGTATCGACCAGAGAAGGTTATTACTGGTCCTGTCGCAATGGATGTCAGAGTATTCAGACCGATGCCGAAAAAAGTTTCTAACTCGAAAAAGAAAAAGGAGAGTGCAGAGAAGGGACTTCTTCGCCCAACCACAAAGCCGGACGTTGATAACTATGTGAAGGGTGTCAAAGATGCTTTAAACCATCTGATATACAAGGATGATAGTCAAGTAGTGGATTTGAAAGTCAGCAAGTTTTATAGCGAAGAGCCAAGAGTGGAAGTGATCATTACAGAGATTGCACAGTAAAACAAAAAAAGCACCGAAGCGTATGCCCCGATGCATTGATATGAACTGGTACTTCTATCATAGCACAGGGGGCGCTAAGAATGTACAACCCAAGAGAAATTAATTTAAGCAAAGATACAACAATCGAACAGGCAATTGAGCCGGGCAAAATACAGATTCTTATTTTAGATGGGAACGAGGGCACTGCACATGTCCTTGAAGCCCCAGAACACGGAGAAACAATCATTCAAACAATTAAGGGCGGTCTGTCTCGATTAGATTATAGGATCGGCCACAAATTCAAATAGCAGGGGCTTTCCCCTGCGGGGGAGGAACGGACATGAATAAATTACAGGAAATTAAAGCGCGTATTTCAAAACTAAAAGGCTATGAAAATGCTAAGCCAACAGATCAATACTGGATGGATAAAGAGCATATTGACTTTCTAATTGATCGGACTGAACTGTCTGTTAAACAGCAGGAAATCATCGAGGAAAACAAGCGCCAGCAGGAAGTAACGGTTCATCAATTCCGGCAGGCTCAAAAGGACATTCAGCATCTAAGCGGCGATAGGAAACGATACAAACAGGCATTAGAGAAGATCATAACAAATCTCACTTTCGCGATTACAGTTGCCCAAAATGAATTGGAGGGTGATGTGAAATGAACAAGGATATTCAATTTTTGAAAGAGCTTCAAAAGCAATTGAAAACACAGGATCATGACTCTCAAGCTGCACCCCGGTTTTGGACAGTCGGTGATTATGAATGGGTTGAAGCTCGGGAGGAAAACGCAGAGCGTTATTCTGTATACCTGCCATATATTGCAGAAGCCTATGTTTTTGATGATTATCTAGAAGAAATAAAAGAAGATAGTGAGCTGTCTAAAGAAGCCTTAACAGAGTTGCAAGAAATTGAGGACGACTATGACGATGCTATTGAGTGGATACAAAAATACATTGATGAAGAAGCAGAATTAATTCCAGAAAGAAAGGTTCACATTATACAACCAAATACAATGTTTTTGACAAATACAGAAGCAAAGAGCCACATCAAATTGAACAAGCACCATTACACTTCAGAAGCTCATACGTACGCTATGACAGCTTGGAGAGCACCAAAAGTTGAACGATTGCTTAAAATTCTTGAAACGTTTGATTGGGATTCGCTTGGGAAAGAAGGTGCTGCAGAATGATCCCTTTACAAGTCGAGCTTCAGCGGGCAGTCAAAGCCACGAAAGACGAAGCGATGACAGTTGAGCAGGCAGCGGAATATTTGAAAGTGCATCCAGATTACATACCGGTGCTTGTGGCAAAGTCAGACGATCTGAAAATGATCGGTGATGAAACAATCATTGCAAAGCGTGATAAGACGAATGGCTGGCTGATTGGGGGTATTGGGGTGGTTTTATTCTTTGCTATTGCGGTTCTGCCGGGGATAGGGGGATAAGGTATGATCGAATACAGCTGCCCGAAATGCGGCTGTAGTATGGATGTTGAGGAGGAGATTATAAGTTGATAAAATAGGATTAATAGGAAAATATTGAAGTGTGGAAGTGGGAAAATTGAAATGGAAAAAAAATTAAGTGAATTATTAAGTTATTTTGAAGTGCCTAGCTACGTTATTATGCTAGTAGGTCTCGCTTTGTATCTGATTAGGATTTTACACCCAATTACTCTTTTTTCTTCGAATGTTGTTGAACAGAGATTGTTTTCAAAAGAACAAATCTTTAGTTTGAAAGTAACTAAACATATTTTGAATACGTTATTTTGGGTGATTGTTTTATATCCAACAACATTTTATCTCAGGCATATTATACCTGGACCTAATGATTTAATTTCCTATGTGATTGTATTTGTTGGTGGAATTATATGGAGCGTAGTGAAAATAACAAATGAAGGAGCTTTTTCAAAAATCAAGTCTAGTAGACTATGTAAAGGTTTATTTGTTTTAGTTTTTATGATTTGTTTAATACTTTTTTATATGGAGCTTTATAGCTTCTTTATAGATTTACCGTTTTCGGAAAAGGAAAAGTTTAACCTGAAAGTTTTTGGGTGGAGTATGCTTGTTTTATTCTTATTTACACTTCCAATTCCTTTTATTTTAAAACCTATTTCCAAAATTATTAAATGGTCAAGCGAACAAATTGTTTATATAGAAGATGAAAAAAAACGAAAATGGTATATTTTATATTCAATAAATAAAGAGACTGTCTTGTTAGGAAATAAAAATGAACATAGACTATGCACTAAAACTATGATCAAGAGGAAAGAAGAACTATATAACACACCAATCGAGATGGTTAAACCTGATAATTAAGTCCAAGACGGAAAGCCTGCGGACACTGAACTTACAGCATTATCGCTGTTTGTTTGGTGTCCGTTTTTTATTTCGCAACTATCTGGATGTCTATCGCGATTACTACTCGTGAAAGGAGTGATTGGACATGAAACAGCCCAAAAAGAAACCATCACTGAAGCAACAGGAGCACTCAGATCGTTTCTGGCAATCAATGATGAACACGAACATGCAAACACTCAGACGCGGCAAAGGCGGCGCTTATAAACGCAGAAAGTAAAAGGGGGGTTTCAGGATGAAATACGGATTCGCTTATAAAAACGGAAAGCTTGTAAATATCTTTTGCGGCAAAGAAGAGCTCTATAACGAGTTGAAAGCCTTCTTGGTCAAAACTTTCAGTATCAGTGTGAAAGAGGTATCAAGGACTCAATATATCGCAGAACAAAAAGCAAACAACTGGAATGACACTTACTCTATTTAACTATCAGGAGGGAAAGCACTATGACAGATCAAATGATTGCTTGGGAGATTGAGGAATGGATTCGTGATTATAAATTCATGCTGCGGGAGATCAAAAGGCTCAACCGTGTGTTGAACAAAGTAGACTTTATTAGCACAAAGCTCACTGCAACATATGGGGAAGAAGCGGGCATGCCAAGGGGATCAGCAGGCGTCAGTCAGGCAGAATTGCGACAGATGGACCGAAGAGAAAGACGGCTCCACAAATATGAATCTATTTTGCATTACCTGGACAACGCTATGGAACACATTGAAGACGAAAAGCACCGTATCGTTTATGATTGCATGATGGAAGGCATGAGCTACACTGCTATTGCAAACCACCTTGATTGCTCCCGAGATACCATCAGAAAGATCAAAACAGCCATAATCGGCAACATCGTCAATAAAGTCAAAGAAGCCAACACTCTGCAATATTTGAACTCATTTAAATCGGCGGTGTAAAATGGGAGGCAGGATCGGCGCGGCGGATTATTCCTGCGTCACCACCAATTTCATATAGTGATCTAAAGCTCTATGCCCTTAATGGGTTGTAGGGCTTTTTTATATCAAGTAGCAGCAAGCGGAGCGTCATCAGTAAGGTGATGTTCTTTTTATATATTGTAAACTGCTTCCGGTAAGCCTCAGGATAGACAATTAGCGGTTAACGGCTTGAGTGCGGTGGCAGTTTAGAAAGAATATGATTGGAGGGATCAATATTAAAAAAGCTCTAAAGCCCTGCAATGAACCTGGCTGTCCCAACCTAACACGGGAGGGCTACTGCGAACAGCATAAGCGAACCAAGCCGGCCTATGATCAATATCGGGGGTCCGCTGCCAAACGGGGGTATAACAGCAGGTGGAGGCAGACGCGTCTTGGCTACTTGTCAAAGCATCCGTTCTGTGTATCGTGCATGCTGGAAGGTAGACGGGTGCCGGCAACAGTAGTCGACCATATCAAACCGCATAAAGGAGACATGAAACTCTTTTGGGACTCAAGCAATTGGCAGCCACTATGTGCACCATGCCATAGCCGGAAGACAGCGAAGGAGGATGGAGGATTTGGGAACAGAACATCAAACATGCATGTGTGATGAATGTGGAACAATGCTCTTGGTCAAAGGATGCTCAAAGGTCAGGAAGCATGACGATGGCATTCGTGAGCATTATATCAAGTGTCCTCGGTGTCGGACTGAGTATACATCCTATTACACCAATGCTGACATAAGACGTTTGCAACATAAGGTAAAGAAACTGTTTGCTCTTCGTGCAACGATGAAAAAGGAAACGGCATTCGATCTGTATACAAAGAAATTAAAAGAAGCAAAAAAGAAATTAGAAGCCGCAATGCTGCAGTTGAAAGAGGAAATGAGCACCCCCCACCCTAAAATCTCTGAGGGGTGAACGCCGGAGACCGCGCTCCCCTCCCCATTTTGAAAAATTCCCTAAATGAAAATTCGGAAGGAGGTGAGGGAATGGCTAGACCGAGGCAACCTGTTGATTTGCTACTGGTGAAAGGGAAGAAACACCTGACACAGCAAGAGATTGAGGAGCGTCGAGCACAGGAAATAAAGGCACCAAACGACAAAGTAAAAGCTCCATCATATTTGCCAAAAGACTTAAAAAGAGAGTTTAAAAAGATAGCGGACGAGCTGAAAAACATCGGGATTATGACCAATTTAGATGTTGATGCGCTTGCCCGTTTTTTGTTTGCCCGGAAATTATATTTGCAAGTAACAGAGCAATTGCTTGAACGGGGTCCGATGAAAACAGTGATCGTTAGAAAATTTGATGATGACGGGAATGTAATAGGTGAAGAAGAAAAGGTTGTACCGAATGATGACTATTCTGAACTATTGATAAACCAAGACAAGTTGTTTAAACAATGCCGGCAAGCTTCAAGCGATTTAGGACTGACCATTTCCTCTCGCTGTAAACTCGTCATCCCGAAAAAAGATGATGGGAAACCGAAGTCAAAAGAGGAAGAACGGTTCGGGGGCCGCATGTAATGCAAGAGATTAATGCCGAAATTCTCATTGAACGGGTATGGTCATACGCTGAGAAAATCCGTTCTGGTGAAATCAAGGCAAGCAAAAAGCACAGATGGGCTGTTGAGCGCTTTTTTCGAGATGTTGAACGCCTCGCAGATGATGACTGTCCTTATTATTTTGACGCTGAGGCTGTTGTCGATTTTTATGAATGGGCGCGGCAATTCAGACACGTCGAGGGGATTCTTGCCGGACAGCCGATTGAGCTTACAGACTTTCAGCTTTTTATAGCGGCTAATATCTACGGTTTTTATAAAAAAGAAAACGGTGCTCGGCGATTTCGAAAAGTTTATATCCAGCTGGCCCGGAAAAATGCGAAATCACAGTTTCTTGCTTTAGTGGCATCATACGAGATTTTTCCGACGCAAGAAAAACACCGGGTATTTATCGCCGGCTGGTCCAGAGAACAATCAGATGAGGTTTATCAAGCCATACTCGAACAGCTGCATCATGCGCCCATACTGAAAGGGAAATACTCCTCAGCCAATGGGCGAGTAAAAAAATACAAGACAAACTCCATCATTCAGCCTTTATCTCGGGAAGCCCGGAAGTTAGGGGACGGGAAAAACCCATCTATTGGGATAGTGGACGAATATCATGCTCATGAAACAAGTGAAATTTATGATGTTCTTGATAGTGGTATGGTCGCCCGCCGCAGCCCGTTAATGGCTGTTATTACGACAGCCGGCTTTCATATGGAAAGGCCGTGTTTCAGGGAATATCAATATACAAGTAAAATTCTTGATCCAGACATTGACACGGAGAATGATGATTATTTTGTTATGATCTGTGAACTTGATCCAGAGGACGATATAAAAGACGAATCAAACTGGATTAAAGCCAATCCCATTGTTGCAACGTATCCAGAGGGCATGGAGTCTTTGCGTGCTGCGCTTAAAGTAGCGCTCGAAGTTCCCGAAAAAATGAGAAGCTTTCTAACTAAAAATATGAATCGATGGGTTGATCAGAAGGATAATGGATATATGAACATGACAAAATGGCGGGCATGCAGCGGTGACATTCCTGATTTACAGGGCATGTCAGTTTACCTTGGGCTTGATCTGTCCATGACTACAGACTTAACATCCGTTGGATATGTGGCCGTGCAGGATGGCTTGTTCTACGTTGGTCAACATTCCTTTATGCCTGAGGCACGAGCCAAGGAAAAAATGGCAACAGATAAGGTGCCGTATGATTTGTGGAAAGAGATGGGTTACATTACGTATACGGCAGGGGAAGCGGTTGATTATCAACGAGTCGAACAGTGGATCATAGAATTTATTCATAAACATCGTTTTCGGCCACAAGAGATTGTATACGATAAATGGAACGCTCTTCATTTAGCCCAACGTCTTGAATCAAAAGGGCTGACGACAGTCGAAATGCCACAAAGAATAAATCATCTTTCATTACCTACAAAGAGTTTTCGGGAAAACGTTTATGAGGGGAAAGTCATACACGGTGACGATCCGGTTTTAACATGGGCCATTAATAACGCGATTACGAAAATTGATCCGCAGGAAAATATCATGCTGGATAAAGCAAAATCGAAGCAAAGGATCGACCCTATTGCAGCTGTTATAAATGCGTATGCCCGTGCGATGTACTTCGGCAATAGTGGAAGAATTGATTTGAATGAACATTTTGGGTCCGGCAATTTCAGTTTTTAGGATGTGAGAAGTATGAAAAAGGTTAGTGCCTTTTTTGCAGCTATGTTTAACCCTAGAGTTATGAAAAGAGGGTTTTCTTTTTTCTTGTTGATATTAAATGATCTGCTGTTCATCACGGGTACAGGCTTTATCCTGACAGCTGCTTATAGATGGAACACAAACATCGGTCTGATTCTGACGGGTGTCTTTTTTATGTTTTATGCCTATCTTCTGACCAAGAAAGCGAGGTGAAATAGTTGTTAATAGATCGGATGTTTGAAAAACGGTTCGGTTCAACGGATATAGACGGTTTCAATGATTTATTTGTAAATTTATTCGGCGGCCGGAAAACAGCGAGCGGCGAAACTGTAAATGAAAGAAATTCATTGGTGCAGCCTGACGTTTTTGCATGCGTGAACGTATTATCAGATGATATTGCAAAATTGCCGATCCATACGTTTCAAAAAACAGAAAACGGCATAGAACGTAATCCGGATCATCCCACTGCCTACGCTGTTTATGCACGTCCTAATCCTTATATGACGGCTTTTGTGTGGAAAAAGTTGATGATGACGCAAGTGCTGACATGGGGAAATGGTTACTCATATATCCAATTCGGTGAAAACGGTTATCCAAAAGCGCTGTCTCCTTTACGTCCTGAAACTACAAACGCTTATATTAGTCCGAATACGGGCATGTTGTGGTATCAAACGGTGGTCAATGGAAAGGCCGTGGAGCTGTATGATCATGAAGTGCTGCATTTTAAAGGACTTTCAACAGATGGCATACACGGAAAATCACCCATAGGGGTAGTACGGGAACATATCGGGGCACAATCGGCAGCCACAAAATACAATGCCAAGTTGTACAAAAATGAAGCAACACCGCGCGGAATCTTGAAAGTTCCTGCTTTTTTAGATGAGAAGCCTAAAGAGAATGTTCGTAAAGAATGGAAAAGAGTAAACCAGGGCGAAAATATTGCGATCATCGACAATGGCTTAGAATATCAATCTATTTCTATGCCATTGCAAGAAGCTCAGTTTGTAGAGTCGATGAAATTTAACAAAGCACAAATTTCTATGATCTATAAAGTACCTTTGCATAAACTCAATGAACTGGACAAAGCCACCTTCTCCAATATTGAGCATCAGTCTATTGAATACGTCAGAAACACTCTGCAGCCATGGATTGTGAATTTTGAACAAGAACTCAACGTGAAATTATTTATGGATCACAGCCAGAGAAGCGGCCACTATGTAAAATTCAATGTCGATAGTGAGTTACGGGGAGATAGTCAGTCACAGGCAGAGTATTTTAAAACAATGCATGAAACAGGGGTGCTGAATAAAAACGAAATTAGAGAGCTCATTGAACGCAATCCGATTCAACACGGAGAGAAATATCTCGCCAGCTTAAATTATGTGTTTCTTGATTTCATGGAAGAATATCAGCGCCTTAAAGCTGGCGGCGCCGTGAAAGGGGGTGACATCAAGAATGAAGGATAAGGAAGTCCGGCAGTTAACGACACCCATTGAGATACGTTCAGAAGGTGAAGGGCAAAGCGAATTTGTCGAAGGTTACGCTTTAAAATTTGAAAAGTGGTCAGAGCGTTTAGGGTGGTTCAAGGAGATTATCAGCAGGAATGCACTTGATTCAGCCGATCTGTCAAACGTTATTGCTCTTTTTAATCATCAGCAAGACTTTCCTTTGGCGAGAAATACTGTTTCAGGCGATTCTGGGCGTCTTGACCTTGAAATAGATGGAATAGGTCTCAAATTCAGATTTAAGCCCTCAGACACGTCATATGCTCGTGATTTAATGGAGAATGTCCGCAGCGGTGTTATTAATCAATGCTCTTTTGCTTTTTCACTCGATTATGGCGACGCAGACGCGGACGAGTGGCGGCTAAATGAAGATGAGGACATCTATGAGAGAAGAATCAATAAAATACACCGTATTTTTGACATATCTCTTGTCACGACGCCGGCGTATAGCGATACAGAGGCAGTCGTAGGCGCCCGCAGTTTGGAAAAAGTGGAGCAATTGAAGGAGAGCCGCAACGCATCAGATGAAACATTAAAAATGGAATTGGAACTACTTGACCTTGTACTCCCGGAGTAAGGTCTTTTTTTGTGTCTAAATAAGGAGGAAACCAATATGCCAATGCAAATGAGCAAAAAAGAAATTCAATTAAGACAGCAATTTACTGAAAAGAAGCAGCAAGCAGACAAGGCGCTGCAGGAGGGAAAAACCGATGAGGCGCGTGCCTTGCTTGATGAAGTGAAGCAGCTCAAGAATCAAATTGAATTGATGACAGAAGGACGTTCACTTGATGTGCCTGACTTGCCGGGTGGTGTGAATTTTGTGCCGGAGCAGGAGCGGAATCCAGAAGGTAGGACAGGTGATACAGGAGCAAAAGAGGAGCGTCAAAAGATGTTCGCTCAAGCATTCATGAAGTCCCTTCGAGGCAAGCGTTTAACTGATGAGGAACGTGACTTATTTGAAAGTGAAGAGTTTCGGGCAATGTCCGGTAAAAATGAAGAAGATGGCGGCATCTTAATTCCCGAAGATATTTCTAGACTGATCAAAGAGTTAAAAAGGGAGCAAGTACATCAGTTAGAGCAATACGTGACTGTTGAGCCAGTTGCAACTCGTTCAGGAAGTCGGATGCTTGAGAAAAATAGTGATTTGACTCCGTTTGCAGTTCTTGAAGAAATGGACGAGATTCAAGAAACGGATCAGCCGAAATTCTCCAAACTCTCTTATAACATTGTGGATTATGCTGGCATCTTGCCACTTTCAAATACACTACTTCAAGATACAGATCAAGCAATCATGGCCTATGTTGCTAAATGGTTTGTAAAGAAATCAATCGCGACTAGAAACGCTCTTATTTTGTCAATTCTAGATAAATTGAAAAAGGTTGAATTTAAAGGCTTAGATACTATCAAAAAGACTTTGAACGTAACGCTTGATCCAGCAATATCACCAAACGCAATTATCATGACTAACCAAGACGGATTTGATTATCTTGATCAGTTAAAGGATGCAGACGGTAAATATCTGCTTAAAGATATTCCTTCTGAACCAACAAACAAAATGTTATTTGGCCGTCGGGTAGTGGTCATTCCAAACAAGGTATTAAAAACGAAATCAGGAAAAGCGCCTGTTATTATTGGCGACCTTAAAGAAGCAATTGTATTATTCGATCGTCAGCAACAATCCATTGCCTCTACCGATGTCGGTGCTGGTGCATTTGAGACAAATACAACTAAAGTGCGCGCAATTGAGCGTGAAGACGTAAAATTGTGGGATTCTGAGGCGGTTGTGTACGGTCAATTGACATTACCTGATGCTGCTTAAATAAAGGAGGAATTCAAATGCGGGTAACTAAAAATTACACTACTGATGGCGGGGATCGTACCGTCATTGGCGGTGTTTTAGAAATTGCCGGAGGCAAGGTCATTAAAGATGGACAAGAAGTCAGTTTAGACGGCGGCAGACAAGCAGAACCCGGCCCCGGCAGTGTAACCCATGAAATGCTGGCGGATAAGTCAGTCCGCAGTAACAATATTGGGACCGGAAGCGTAATGGAAGAGCACTTGAATTCAGCTATCACAGAAAGACTATCAAGTTTAGAAGATAGATTGAAAGCATTAGAGACATCGAAAACAGAACCAGCTGCAGCTGAATGAAAAATATAAAAGAAAAGGATGAGTGAAAATGGCAGAAGATTATCTTTATGAGAGTGGCGGAGTAAAAACATCATCAGAAAAGGGGGCTGACGGTAAAGCAATTACACCTGTTTATCTAAAAGAAAACAGTGAGGATAACCCTGTCTATGTGAAAGGACTTCAAGGTGAACCGGGACCCCAAGGTGAACCCGGGCCGCCCGGTCCAAAGGGCGATCCAGCTGTAATTGAAGAAGGCTCTATTACTCACGAAATGTTGGGGGAAAAGTCTGTTCGCAGCAATAACATTGGCTCTGGAAGTGTCATGATGGACAATTTAAATTCAGATGTAAAAACAGTATTTGACCAGTTGCAAAAACAAATTGATGAGTTGAAAAATGAGGTGCAGACGCTTAAAGGAACAGATGAAGCGCCACAAGAATAAGGCGGTGTGTATTAAATGGATTTAGAGGCTATTAAAAACTATTTAAAGGTCGATCATGAAGAAGATGATCGCCAACTCTTGAAACAAATAGCGGCGGCCAAAAGCTATATCATAAATGGAATAGGCCGGTATATTGAAGGGCACCCGCAATTTGAGTTGGTACTTCAAATGCTTGTTGAACATTGGTATGAAAACAAAGGGATATATGAGTCCGGTGGCACCGGCTCGTCTATTCCTTTTACTGCTGAAAATATATTGACGCAGCTGCGTTATACATCCGAAGGAGAGCAAGACCATGAAGAAGAAAATCAGCGAACTCCGGCACAGACTGACCTTTCAAAAGAAGGAGTCAATACAGGATAAAGAACTGAATTGGAATGAGAAATATATTGATTTATTTACTGTATGGGGAGCAATAGAAGGATTTAGTTCTCTCGGAAAAAATGAATCTGTTATCGCGGGGGCATGGGGAGTGAAATCACCGAAAAAGATCACCATTCGTTATCGGGATGACGTTCAACAAGATATGAGGATTGTGAAGTGTGTCGGCAGAAATGAAAAGAATGAACCGATGTTCCGTACCTTTGATGTGATAGATTTTAACGATCCCGAAGATAACAAGGAAGAGCTTGAGATCATGTGTCAGGAGGTCGGTTTGAATGGCTAATATGGACATTGACGGCCTCGATGAGTTAACTGCGTTTTTTGAAAAGATTGGCGGCGATGTTGAGAAAGTTGAACCCGTAGCATTAAAGGCCGGCGGTGAAATCATCGCCGAACGGCAGCGCGGCCACGTTAATCGAAGTGATAAACAACAGCCTCATATGCAGGACAATATCACAGTTTCTAATGTAAGAGAATCCAAGGACGGAGAGAAATTTGTTTCTGTTGGTCCGAATAAAAAAGTCGCTTACCGTGCCAATTATCTTGAATGGGGCACATCAAAAATGCCGCCTCATCCGTTCATAGAAAAAGGTGGAGATGAAGGGGAGGGGCCTGCTGTGGCATTAATGGAGCGAATCCTAACAGCGCCGATCAAATGACAATGGACCCGGTTAGTGAATTAGTCAAAACTCTTACATCCAGTTCTAAATTGAATGAATTAGTAACGGGCGGAATCCATAATCTCACCGCAAATGATGTGAATGCATTTCCGAGAGTCGTATTTTATGAGCTTAAAGATGCTGATGCCGGTTATGCAGATAATGAAGCATACTGTTTTGAAGTTCGGTTTCAGATGAGTATATTCACTCAAGCAAGTACGCGGAGATTTGAAAAGCTCATTGCTTATGAAATAGATAAATTAATGCGATCAATTGGTTATGGTCGATATGATTCGCAAGCATTGTACGAAGAAGACACAAAAGTCTATCACAAAGCTATGAGGTATATGAAAGGCTATTTTAAGGAGGAAGAATAGATGGGAAAAATCTTAACCGGACTGGATATGTTCCATATCGCAGAAGTTCTGCAAGATACAAAAGATGAACTTGAATTTTCAGTACCAGAGGAATTACCGGGTGCAGTTAGTATGAAACTTGATCCGAAGTCTGAAACAGAAACTTTCTATGCGGATAACGGCGCGTATGCACAGTTAAGCAGCTTAGGAGACATTGACGGGGAAATGGAAGTCGCAGATTTACCCCTTGATATGCAGGCGAGGATTTTCGGGAAAACGGTTGAAAATGGTATTCATTTCTCTAGTGCAGATGACCGGCCACTAGAGATTGCGCTGGGTTTCCGTGCGAAAATTTCAACTGGTGGATACCGTTACTATTGGGCTTTAAAAGGGAAGCCGGAACTAGTTCCAGTTGAACATAAAACGGAGGAAGGAAAACCGTCGCCTCAATCTACACAAGTGAAAATTAAATTTAGTCCATTGACAAATGTGAAAAAAGGAAAGAGAAGATGGGAAGCCAAAGCCGAAGAAGGAAACGGCATTAATGCTGATACTTGGTTCAGACAAGTTGTCTATAACAAAGATAGTTTTATTTCTGGCGGAAATGATGAAGTTGTTGACGTTGGTAAATAAGTAACCTGAGCGCTTTAAGCGCTCTTTTTTCTTGAATTAAAAGGAGGAATGAAAGTGGAGGCTTTAACAATCACTCTAAGAATTGACGGGAAAGACAAAAAGTTTGTGACACCAGACTTCATTTCCGGAAAGTTGTTTCGCAGTGCTGCGGCTATTGCGGAAGACTTTGAATCTAACGATACTGACAGGCTGTTTACTGAAAAACAAAATGAATTTGTCTGTAATGTATTCGGAAATAAATTCACGCTTGATCAATTTGAAGAGGGAATCGATTCCCGACTAGCTGGAAGAACAATTTATGCTACTGCAAATTATGTTCTTGGAAACATAACAGAAGCAAGCGCTCTGTTAAATCCGAATCAGAATGCAGATGGTGAAGAACCGGGGGAGTAAGTTTGTCCGAGGCTGTCATGGATATGTATAACGCCTTGGAAGAAGTCGGGTTCTCTCAAAACCAAATTGATGAAATGGACATTGTGTATCATCTCAAACGGTTGGCAAGGAGAAAAGAAACGACTGAAAATCCGAAACCTAATGAGAATGATCAAGTGTACATAGATCAGATTTTAGGATAAGGAGGTGCCCGATTGAGCAAGGATATTAAAGTCAAACTGTATACCAATTCATCGCAGTTTAATACCGAGATGCGTGGTATTGCTGTTCAGATGAAAAATATCAAATCTGAGTTCGAAAAGAACCGTACAGCAGTCGGTGTGTGGGGGAATCAGTTAAGGACAGCCCAAGTAACAGCCCGGACTCTTAGTCAACAGCTTGAGCTGCATAAACAAAAAGTAAAAGCCCTTGAAAGAGCTTATGCAGATGCGGCGATTAAAAAAGGGAAGGATGCAAAAGAGACACAAGCTCTTGCTCGACGACTGAACAATGCGACTGCACAGATGAATAGAACGCAACATGCCTTGAAGGAAACGACTCAGAAGATAAAAGAGATGGAGAGTGCATCAAAAAGAGCTGCTGCGCGAATCAGACAGATGGAGCAGCGTTTGAATTCTGTTGGCGGAACGATGCGCTCTGTGGGTTCATCGGTTGCAATAACGTCGGGCGTGGCCTTCGGTAGTTTAGTTTTGACATTCAAAGACGCCATACAAACCGGTATGGAATTTGAAAAGCAAATGAGCAAGGTAAAAGCGATCTCCGGCGGTACAGCGTCAGAGGTAGCCAAATTGAAAGAGCAAGCGAAAGAGCTCGGTGCAACCACTGTCTTTACAGCAAGTCAGGCGGCGGATGCACAGGGCTTTTTAGCTATGGCCGGTTTTAAAGTGAATGAAATTTATGATGCAATGCCGGGTATGCTCAGCCTTGCGGCTGCTGGTCAGTTAGAGCTGGGCGCTGCGGCAGATATTACGTCTAATATCATGACTGCATTTGCTCTAAAAGCTAAAGAATCAGGTCATGCATCGGATGTCATTGCGTATGCGGCTTCTAATGCAAACACAAATGTAGAGCAGATGGGGGAAGCCATGAAATTCTTGGCGCCTAATGCTCATTCACTTGGATGGGGCATGGAGGAATCAGCTGCCGCAGTTATGGCCTTTGGTGATGCTGGTCTTCAAGGGACATTAGCGGGACAAGCATTTGGTACATCTTTGACTCGCCTTGCAGCGCCTTCCAAAAAGGCAGCTAAAGAAATAGAAAGGCTAGGTCTTAATTTCTTTGATGCTGCTGGGAATATGAAGAGCATGCCTGAAGTAATTGCTGAGATGGAAAAAGGTATGAAGGGCATGACGAAGGAGCAACAGACTGCTACGCTGAAAACAATCGTAGGGGCCGAGGCGTATAAACATTGGACAATACTTCTTGAAAAAGGCTCGAAAGCCCTCGGAGATAATACAAAAGCTCTTGAAAAGTCAGATGGTGCAGCCAAGAAAATGGCTGATACTATGCTTGATAATGCACAAGGCAGCATTGTTGCTTTTCAGTCTGCGCTTGAAGGTGCAAAGATCAAACTAACTGAAAATCTTCTGCCGGCGCTTGGTGATCTGGCCGAAAAAGGAACAGAAATTATATCCGTTTTTAATAATATGGATTCCAGCACAGTTCAAACCATTGCCAAAACTGCTCTTCTTGCAACAGGCGTTCTGGGGGTTACAACAGCCGTTGCGACGTTAACAGCTGGAATAGGAACTCTTCTAGCATTTACCGGTCCTGTTGGCCTTGCTATTGTCGGCGGAACTGCCCTTCTCGGAGGAATTACTGTTGCCACTTATGCTTACAATGAAGAATTAAAGAATCAAAAGAAGAAACAGGAAGAGGCACGGGAAGCCGCATTGCTTTACGGTGAAGGGGTTTCTAAAGCAACTCAAAAATCAGCGGCGGCTTATGTTGATTTAAGAGAAAAAGCTGAACTTCAATTATTCGAATTGAGCCGGGTTTCGGGTGAAGAAGCTCAGAAAATGTCATCTAAATTAGTTACCACATATGCCAGTATGCGTGACCAATTGATACAAGAACTTGAAGGGCTTAAAAAGGATGCTTTGGTTGTCTTAAAAGGGCTTTATGCTGATACCGATGAACAAACAAAAAAAGCCGGCGAAAAGATGACTGACAAGATGGTCGGTGCGATTGATAAAGATATGCAAGAGGCTAGGAATAAATTAAAGCAGTTAAATGCTTTGCAAAAAGAGACAGGTCTCGTCACATCTAACATGACTGCCTCTCAAAAGAAACAATTCAATGACATTGTATCTTATTTTGAGTTGTCAACAAGTAAATTTGCCGCCAATCAAAAAGAAGCATTAGCAATGCAAAAAGTAGTAACGGATCAGCAAGGACAACTTTCATTTAAACAAGCTCAACAGTACAACAATGACATTAAAAAAGTCTATGAAGATGGTAAACAAGCCGCAAAGAAAGATATGGAATACAGAAATAGTGTTATTGAGAAGCTGTATGCGCAGGGATATATGGAGGCAGACCAAAGGAAATCGTTATTGAGCAAAAGTACAGCTGACTATAATACTGCATTAGCGAAAAACACTGATGCCTATGAAAAAAACTCAAGAGCCTTGTTCTCTAAAATGTCGAGAGATGGTAAACTCCTTGATTTAGAAACAGGAAAGGCTCTTGAGAGACAAACAGAGTTTATTACTAACTCAATGGGTATCGCAACGCAAGCTGAAGAACAGGATGCAGCATATCAAGAACGATGGGCAGCACGTCAAATAGATTATCTTCAAAAACTAGGGCAATCTAAAGAAAAAGCAATTGAGACAACTCAACAGGCTTTAGAAGAGTTTTATCAGGGAATGGGGATGACCCAAGAAAAAGCCCGCGAAGAAGCCAGTCAAATGATTGCCAATGTTGAAGGAGAACTAGATAAGCCGACAAATGCCGAGCAGTCAGGGAAGAAGGTTGCTGAGGACTTTTCTGCCGGATTGAAGCAGTCTACACCAGCAGTGGTAGGTGAAGGAACAGTTTTACAGCAGGCTTTAAATAATTCATTGAAGTCTGATACTGCTACACCTGCACAAGCCGGTAAATCCAAGGGAAACGCTCTAAAATCAGGTTTAGACTCTACCAAAAACTCGAATATACAAAGTGGTTCTGTCTTGCGGCAAGCTGTATTGAGTGAACTTGCTAAGGGCGGCGGGCAGGCCAATTCAGCAGGGCAGAACAAGGGAAATAAACATAAAGCTGGTTTAAATTCCACTAAAGGTGTCAATACATCGGCTGCTGGTTCTCTTAGTTCATCTGTTACAGGTGCATTGGGTAAAACAACCGACGGTGGTGGCGGTAAAAAGGCTGGAAATGAATTAGCGAGAGGATTGAACAGCCAAAAAGGTAACGCAAATTCTGCAGGTAAAAATGTATCTAATAGTGCAAAGACAGGTTTAAAAAGCGTTAAAACAAACAGTGTAGGTCAAGACTTTGTAACTGGATTTATAAATGGAATGGGGTCTTTAAATGGATCACTTGTTAGTGCAGCATGGAAACTTGGTAAATCTGCACTTAGTTCATTAAAGAAATCCATTGACTCGCATTCTCCGTCAAAACTGACTCAATCAGAAGGTCATAACTTTTCTGATGGTTTTGCAATTGGAATTCAAGATAAGGCAAAAACAGTGAAGAAAAGCGCTGTTTCCATGGCTCAAAGTACCATGAGTTCATTTAAACAGGAACTTAGCCAGATGGCTTTTGACATAAAGGGCGCGGCCGATCAGCTGATTTCCATGAAATCGGAACTTGTGGTCAGAAATGAAGTGGATACCCCATCGTTAAACGAAAAGCTTGATGCTTTGATTAAGCTTTTATCCAAGGGACTTACAGGTGATGGAGGAGGAAGCGCAGGAATGGCACAAGCTCCAGTTGTCATTTATCCTGCACCTGTTCAGATAGATGGTCAGCATGTTGCAAATATCCTGTTTGAAAAAGGAGATGGGAGTATTCTTGATCAAAAAAGCGCGGATCGTTACAACCAGAGTGCCTATAAAGGTGGGGTGAGAGGTTAATGATTGATCTATATTTAGACTTTAACGATGGAAAGGGGGAGCGAGAGCTAACAAGCTTGCTCCCTCGTTTTAGTGTGAGGAGTTTTACACCCGACTCTCCCAATATTGAGCGAGAAACAACAACGATCCCGAGGATAAACGGCTTAGTCTTGCCGCAGCATCCCCGAGATGTTGTTTATAAGGAGCGAAGTATAAAAGTTGAATTTCTTCTTAATTCAATTATTGCTGAGACGTTTTACCAGAACAGGCATGAACTTTATGCCTTGTTAGTTCAGCCGTTTCCCTATTACATTTCAACTGATTTGTTTCCTAACCGTCGTTTTCTTGTTACTTGTGACGGGAATTTCTCTATCCCGAAAGATAAGCAGAAAAACCATGCAACATTCACTGTAGAGTTTACAGACATTCTCGGGCTAGCCGAATCTAAGTATACATCTTCAACACTCCAGAATTTTAACGGAGAACACTGGAGTTCGGGCATGGGAATTTTAATGAGGGATGATCTTGAATATCACTTCAAAAACCAAAAGCGATTCAGCATTTATAATCCGGGGGATGCCATTGTAAATACTTTGCAGCATAACTACAATGTTACCTTTTGGGCGAAAGGCAAGAATGTCACAATAGTTAATCACACGAACGGTGAAAAGCTAAAGATTGAACAAGAACTTCAACGATCTCAGAAGGTAACGTTCATCAAACAATATACAGTGATTAATGATAAACGAATTAAAACCTCTGGCCGGCTTCCGTCTTTAGATATTGGATGGAACGAGTTTGAAATACAAAACTCGAATGATTTTGAAATCAAATTTGATACCCATTTTTATTACAAGTAAGGAGGGATGATATGGCTGCAGCAGACTTTATTAAAAGCCTTGTACCCGGCGCACAAAATGTATATAAAAAATATAATGTTCTCGCCAGCCTTGTCATTGCTCAAGGATGTCTTGAAAGTGGGTACGGCACAAGTGGATTGGCGCAAAAAGCGCATAATCTTTTTGGCATAAAAGGGACATATAACGGTCAGTATGTTTTGATGTGGACAAGCGAGCAAGATAAGTATGGAAACGTGGAAAGGATACAAGCTAAATTTAGAAAGTATCCCTCCTATGCTGAAAGCTTAGCTGATTTAGGAAGCTTGTATAACCGACTTGATCGATATAAGGCAGTCGTGGGTGAGATCAACTATAAAAAGGCATGTCAAGCAGTGAAAGACGGCGGCTATGCTACAGATGTGAACTATCCGAGCAAGTTAATCAGTATCATAGATCAATATAATTTAACGCAATACGATAACATAACGACGCTTCCTGACGAACCAGATGTACCTGATAATCCGGATACCCCGGTGGAGGACCCTGTATTTCCAAGTAAGGAATATGCGGGGAAAGACGTTTCTTTAAATAAAAACTTGCCTTCTGATGTTGATTTCCCTCAATTGTTTGTTTCTACGACTGACGGAAAGGATGTCGTTGAAATAACAGGTGTTATTGTTGATTTGACAGATGACACAACAGGAAAGAAAAGCTTTACCTTCACTATTACAAAAACTCAGCAGAATGCAGCTGAATTTGATCTTTTAATAAACGACAATATCCTTTATATAGACGAGAGAAAGTTCAATCACCAGAAATACTACATTACGGATGTTGACCTGAAACAATCAAAAAATGTAATCACAAAAACGATTACCGCGAATCATATCTACTCTGTCCTTCTTGTCGAAAACCGTGTTGAGGAAACGGTCTCTAAAAAGCTAAAGCTAAAAGAGGCGCTTGATATTGCACTAAAAGGGACGGACTTCACTTATGTATTAGAAGCTCCTGAAAGTGATTTCCCATCGGCAGAAGAGGAGAATTTTGGAGAGAAAAACAGCACAGAATTGATGGATCAAATCATAGAGGAATATGATTTAGAAATTGATGTTGATAATTATAAAATCCATGTTTACAAGAAAATGGGGCAGGAAGTAGACTTCACGCTTGATTCCCGTTATAACATGCCGGGAATTAATATCAAAACAAACTCGCAAAACTGCACGACTCGGGCGTGGGGATACGGTGCAATGGCAAAGGATAGCAACTCTACAGATAAGAAACCTAAGTATGTTTTTGAGCCTATTCTTTATGTTCATCCCGAAGAGAAAAGATTCTTGCGAGAGGGTAAACCAAGATGGGCCGATCCGATAAAAGATGAAACAATCAAAAAGCCGGGCAGCATGGTCTCAGCTTTAAAGAAACATGTCAATCCTTACCCAGAAACCACTGTAAGTGTAGATTATCAATATATCTATGAACCTAAGCTTTTATCTATTGAAAAACCTTTTTGGAAAGGTGACACAATTCATGTTTTGGCTGATACGGCCGACGGCATTACGTTTGAAGATGATGTTCGTTTATTGACCATTCAATATAACCCCTTGAACCCTTACAGCAGTCCTAAGCTTACATTTGCTAATTTTAGAAAGGATATTCAAGACATTGCAGTCAATCAGGCCAAGAAAATAAGGGATCAAAAACGCTATATTGATCAGTTAATGCGAACGCTCCGATAAGCGTTTTTTATTTTACCAAAAAAGGAGTGATCAAAATTGATTCGGCTAATAAAAGACTATGATCATACAAGAAATTCTCGTTATCAAGAACAGCTAAGATCAGATATACAGAACATAGAAAATACGTTGAATGAACACGAATATAATTTTAAGCGCCATGAAGCCTCCAAAAACGCCCACACATCGGAACAAATTGACCACGGCGGCTTTACTGTTGGAAACCGCCTGAAAAATCTATCAGCGCGATTTGCCAACATGGTTACAAATCACGATGGTTCAGATGTCAAAGAAGTAGTGGACGCTCGGGTGACAACTGAAGGAGAAATCGCGCAAACCTTGAAGGACCGGTTAGATTTAGAATTTAATAGGCTCGCTCAAAAAATAAAGCGCACCGTGTATGTTGATGACTTTGGCGCAATTCCCGACGGAAAAACAGACAGCACTGAGGCTTTCAAAAAAGCTTTAGGGAATGGCCGGGTGCGAATTGAGTTAAGTGCCGGAACCTATATTGTAAGAGGCATCAAGCTCCCATCCTGGACGTACTTGAATGGAAAGGGAAAAGGTATCACGACCATCAAACTCCATGAGGATACGCCCGCCAGCGAATGGGTGATTACAAATGCAGACTATGAGAAGGGAAACAGAAATGTCTTTGTACAGGGGATGTCGCTTGATTGGAACCCGGATCGACAAGGGGGAGTTCGGGCGACTGGTGGACAACATTCCAGCTGCTTAACATTTGCCAATGTTAAATACGGATGGGTAAAAGATGTTGAGGCGATAAACCCAGGGCTGCATGGTTTTGATATTACAACTCCTACTTATGATCATTTGCCAACAATTGATTATACGAAGAACGGGAGTCGTTATATATGGCTAGACAATTGCGTTGCCTACGGATATGGCGACGATGGGATTACCACACATTACAGTGAATATATTTTCATATCCAATTCACATTGTGTTTATCCAAGTGGCAAAGCTCATAAGCAGGGGGAGTCCAATTCCAACGGTATTGAAATTGACGACGGTTCAAAGCACGCCTGGATACTGAATTGCTATTCTGCAGGAAACGTCAGGGGCGTGGAGGTTAAAGCTCATGCCAAATGGCCGGCTGCTCAAAATGTCCATGTTATCGGTCATGTGTCGTATCATGATGTACGGTCATATGATATCCGTCACATCGGCCATCATTTAGCATCTGATCCTGAAAGCACGACAGCTTACGGTGTCACATTAACAGATTGTACTGCGATTGAACCGGTATTTAATTCCTTGTATAAGGACCTTTCACCGCGGGCGCTTGTCATTTCTGCCTACAAAAATGTCGTCGTAAGCGGCTTTACAGCCATCGGTGATCCTTCATACGATTATAAAAACTATCCGGCTATCGCGCTGCAATATCGCAGCCGAAACATCTCACTCAATGGGATTCAAGTACGCGGGTTTAAAAAAGCTGAAGCGGATATCCGTCTTTTTGGAGGTGACCAGCGTACTGATAATGTCAACATTTCAAACTTCACATTTTATAAATCTGCCAAAAGCGGCTTTGTGATTGGCGGGAGAGTATATAACGTTAATATCAACAATGGGATCATGACAGGGGACAAGGGTGCTTACGGTATCACCTCACCAAACAGTCAAGCCAATATTGTGGGTGTTTATGCAGAGGGTTATGATTACGCGGCGATGATTAAAGGCCAAAAGTATAAATATGTGCCAAACAACTTAAAAGGCGGGACGAGGGTTGCCACAACTTCAGGATATGCGACCTCAGAGACCGGTTTTATTGCGGCTGCATCCGGTGATCCTGTTGCTTCCGGAGAGGCTTCAGCTGTCATTGGATCTACCGGCGGATGTAAAGCACAAGGAACGCGGAATGTGGTGCTCGGTTCTTCTGATGGATCAACCGCAACAAAAGACGGAAGTCGCTCTGTCATCGGGGCTTCAAATGATGTCAGGATTGAGGGAGATGGAGTATCCCGAACAATTTTATCCTCACAAGCTGTCATCAACAATAAAAGCTATACGGTGGCGCTTGGATACGGCACCGGGAGTCCATCGGCTTCAAATAAAAAGGTAGAGATAAATGCAAAGGCTGGGAATGTTTTAGGTACCGGTCGTATTGAAAGTGTATCTGACTTAAAGGACTTGGCTGAATACTTTGAATCTAAAGACGGCAGTAAGATTGAGTCCGGTTACCTGGTAACGTTGGACGGCGATAAAATCAGGAAAGCAGAAAAAGGTGAAAAGGTTTTAGGTGTTATTTCTGAGACGGCCGGCGTCATTATGGGCGGTGCAGCTTTTTATTGGAATGATCGCTATTTGAGAAATGAGTTCGGCGGAATCATATATGAAGAAATTAACGTTGAATCAAAAGACAAAGACGATAATGTGGTGATTCAAAAAGAACTCATACCAAAAGAAAACCCGCATTACGATCCAGATATAGAATATATTTCGCGGGAAGAGCGGGACGAGTGGCATGTTGTGGGACTGGTTGGTCAGGTCTATGTCAGGATTGATAATACGGTCCAGATAGGAGACAGCATCGTTCCTTCAGGCGGCATTGGCACTAAATCAGAAGACGGAACAGGTTTTTATGTGATGCGTATCAAGCATCCTTACTCTTTTCAAAATGGATACGGTGTTGCCATGGTCTTCATGTATCCGCAGCTGTAAAGGAGGTTCATTAGTGATTTATAAACAAGGTGGTATATCACTTGATATAAACGCGCGGAAATCGAGCGCACATTCAACCAATATCCAATTTTTTACCCAGGATACGGGCAGCGCCAAGCTGTCCTTTTCTTTTACAAAAGATGGTGTCCCACTTCCATTGTCCGCGGTCGATGCAAAAATTGTTTTGCTTTATCCGGACGGCTCTTTCTATAAAAAGAGTCTTACTTTAATAGACAAAGTGAACGGAAAAGCAGAATACATTTTGTCGGATAGGGAACTGAAACATCCCGGAATTGTAAAGGCCGAATTAAAGCTCTACTATACAAATGGTCAGGCTCTGGCTACTTCCTTTTTTACTTTTACGATATCAAAGACATTGGAAGATCAGAACATCGTCCCGGTAGCTGAGTATTACATTGATGATTTTGAGACGTTACGGAATGGCATTAATCAGACAGTGGACGAAATCAGCCGAACAGTTGAAGAGCTGCGCGAGAAGTTTGCCGATCTCGAAGCAATTGAAACAAAAGAGGGCGCGCAGGAAAAGGCTGATATAGCAGAAAAAAACGCTAAGGGGTATACCGATGTACACGCAAATGATCAGATAAAGCATATTACGGCAAAAGAGCGCGAGACATGGAATGCGAAGGAGACACCTTCCGGCGCACAGGAAAAAGTGAATGCCCATGCTGCTGACTTAGAAATACATTTAGCAGCAGAAGAGCGAGGTACTTGGAATGCCAAAGAAACACCAGAAGGGGCCCAGAGAAAAGTTGATGCTCATGAAAACAAAACGGAAATTCACGTCACGTCAGAAGAGAAAAATAACTGGAATGATGTTATTAATCAATTTAGGGCGCACAATTACAATCAAGAAAGACATACATCTGCTATAGAACGCGCTAAGTGGAACGGGGCTATCACGTATGCCAATATTACTCTTAAAAATGGGGCTGCAGCCGGAACACGGACGCCCATTTATGCAAGGTGGGGGCCTTTATTGTTACTCCGGGGACATGTGAAAACAGAACCAGAAATTATATTTGGTTCAATTCCAGCATCATACGTTCCAGCTGGCGGGGCAGTCGTTTCTATTGCTCTTAGTGGGACAGGCGGGACAGCCAATCTCATTGTATATGAAAACGGAGATTTAAAAATCAAATATCCAGACCCGACAGATTCAAGCAAGCTTGGCGGAGGATACTATATAGATGTTGTCATCGGTTTTCAAGAGGGAGGTACAGCATGATACAGGTTTACAGATATGATGAGAACTTTATCTTTGTTGAACCGGTACCAATTGAAGAACCGGGCGAGGATGGAAAATATGTAATTCCTAGAAATTGTACAACCATTCAGCCTCCATCATACATTAAACCTATGTTTCATCTGGAAGAGCAAAAATGGTCAGAAGTAGCAACTCAAGCAGAAAAAGACGAGATTTTAAAACAAGTTGAAAATGGAAGAGTTCCGTCACCTTTAGATGTGTTAAAGTCTCAAAATGCTGAAATCATGGTGCAGCTGGCTGAAGCCCAGAACTTGATAGAGTCTCAGGCGAAAATGATCGCGGACTTATTATTAATGCTGGCTGAAGGAGGGGAAGCGTGATGGATTGGTTTAGAAATATCAAAACCATCTATGGGTGGGGCAGACAGTATTACACAAACGCTGATGTCGCCCGTTTTGTTGTCTCAAATAGAATCACAGAAGAACAATATAAAGAAATCACCGGTCTGACCTATCCAGCTACAGAGCCGGTTGTCATAGATTTAGGAAGTTAACCAACACCCGTCGAGGTGTTTTTATTTTGCCTCTAAGGAGGTGATCAAAAGAAATGGAGGAAACGAACGTGTATATTAACTTTGAAACGTTGGATTTAGCGAGAGTCTACTTGTTTGGAGGTGTGAAATACCTTGATTTACTGCTGATTATCAGCATTATTGACATCCTAACTGGTGTGATTAAGGCATGGAAATTTAAAAAGCTGCGGAGCCGGAGCGCATGGTTTGGTTACGTACGAAAAATGCTAACCTTTCTAGTTGTCATTGTGGCAAATATCATTGATACAATCCTTAATTTGAACGGTGTCCTGACATTTGGAACCGTTCTTTTTTATATCGCCAATGAGGGGCTTTCCATTACGGAGAATCTTGCACAGATCGGCGTTAAGATTCCGGCTGCCATTACTGACCGGCTTCACGTAATCGAAAATGACAACGAACAAACAAAGGAAAAGGATGAACAGGCTGCTGGTTAACCCGGCGGCTTTTTCTATATCAAATTAAAGGAGAGAACTCTTATGACAATCACAGTGAAAAAGGATCTTGTATCAAAATCTAAATACGGTTTGAAATGCCCGAACCCAATGACGGCGCAGTACATCACCATTCATAACACGGCAAACGATGCGTCAGCTGCTAACGAGATCAGCTATATGATCGGGAATACAAGCTCGACAAGCTTTCACTTTGCAGTCGATGACAAGGAGGTGCGGCAGGGCATCCCTACAAATCGCAATGCATGGCACACAGGAGACGGCACAAACGGAACTGGGAACCGTAAATCTATCGGTGTTGAAATCTGTTACAGCAAGTCAGGAGGCACTAAATATAAGGCAGCAGAAAAGCTGGCTGTTAAATTTGTGGCGCAGCTGCTTAAAGAACGCGGCTGGGGGATTGATCGTGTCCGCAAGCATCAAGACTGGAATGGAAAGTATTGTCCGCACCGTATTTTGTCAGAGGGAAGATGGGATGAGGTAAAGGCTGCCATTGAAGTAGAATTGAAAACGCTAGGAGGGAAGACAACATCTAAACCGTCATCATCTGCGTCTAAAGCTTCTGGGAGCACTTACACAGTCAAAAAAGGCGATACTCTTTCTGCAATTGCAAAAGAGCATGGGGTAAGTGTGGCAAATCTTCAGAGCTGGAATAACATTAAAGACCCGAATAAAATCAAAGTTGGCCAAAAGTTAAATCTTGAAGGCACAAGCACTTCCAGCACTAAACCAAGCAGTAAAAAAACGTCATATGCGCTGCCTTCTGGCATCTATAAAGTGACAAGTCCTATGCGAAAAGGGGATGACGTAAGGCAAATTCAAAAATCGCTGGCTGCTCTTTACTTCTATCCGGATAAAGGGGCAAAGAATAACGGCATCGACGGCGTATATGGACCGAAAACAGCAAACGCAGTCAAACGGTTCCAGTCTATGTATGGGCTAACACCTGACGGAATTTATGGATCGAAGACAAAAGCAAAGCTCGAAGCTCTTTTGAAGTAATAGGCCCCCTTTTGAGGGGGCTCTTTTATTTTGGCTCAATATTTATTATTAGAGACATTGTTGGAATTTTAGCTAGTGTAACAAGGTAGTCACCATCGAGCACCTCAAGTGTATTTTGCTCACTTTTTAGAAGATCGTTTACATGCTTAATATCAATTCCTAAAGTATGAAAAACCGCAAGTGTATTAACCAGGCCTATTTGAGAAGCCATATTATCTGAACCAGAAGTGGATAAATGTAAACGGTAAAATTTTTGATTGTTGTCATACCATGCTTCCAAAGTGAAAGTTCCACCGGAGTCATCAGTTTCTTTTTTAATTTCTCTTGTGTAGACTGTGCCATCACTGACTTCGTTAAGGTTAAATTCTCCGATATTATCTTTATTAATACGACTGAGACCAGTGGAATCAATATCTTTATTACTTTCTATATCACGAGCCACTTCATTGAAAGTCTGTACAAATTCATCAAGGCTAAAATTAAATTCTTTTTGGTTATCCTCAACACTCTGAACTTCAGAGTCTTCGTCGTCTTCAGAATACATTGGCTCCTCTTCTATTGAAGGCTCATCTGTAGTGCTTTCTGTGGCAGCAGTGACATCCTCGGTTTTGGATTTGTGAGATTCTCGATTCAACGTACCCATAATGAAAAAAAGACATAAAGCCAAAACAAGGCTTATTGGAGCTATTTGAATGCCTATCTTCCTAGTTTTTTCAAAGAAGATAAAAATCAATGCTGTAATAAAGACAAAGGTTGCTAATGTTGCAATAATACCAAGAATAATCATATGATCCTCCTCTTTTTAAAACGAATATTTACATTTTAAAGCAAATGAGGATTAATATCTACGCACTGTAAATACCTTGATAGTGATTGGGATTACAGACCGAGAACGAAAGTAAAGCTTGAAGCGAAATTACAAAAAATTAAACCCCTTCTGTTGTAGAAGGGGTTTAAAATTCATTTATCAATTTTCTTGTGGAGCAATCTTTGCCACTGGAGCACCACAGAGTAGGAAGAATGCAAATACTGCTGGTGGGGAAACTGCTAAACCTATAGTTCCTAGAAATCCTACAACAGTCAACCACTCTCCGTTTTGAATGGCTTTTTGAACTTGATTCAAAGCACCTTTACTTAAGTTAAGTGCATCTTCTAAACATCCTTGAACACTATTGATTTTGACATCGGTATAATTATATTCCTTATTCATATAATTAGCGAAAGCGATCATGCCCTCTTTTTGAGCTGAAGGATAAGGAGCTTTTTCAAGCTCGTCCTCATTGACTGTATATCCCGTCTCTTTGTCAAAAACTAAAATTTTAGTAAAGATGTACTCAACTTCTGCAACAGATTTTTCAATTTGTTCTTCAGTTAAGCCATCTAAACCGTCCTCCGGATTCAATTCTGTTGCTGAAGCTGCTGGTGCTATTGTGGCAATAGCAAGAAAGAAAATCGACGCCAGAAAAAACAATCTTTTCAACATGTGTGAACTCCCCCTTTTTTGAAATGGCAAAGCAATTTAATAGTAACATACATTTTTTCAAGAAAAAGGTAGTTTGATTATAATTAACAAAATAGACACAATTAGTAAAATATCGACAAAGATTGTTACCACAAATGCAAAGCAAGAAACGAAAGTGCCCATGCAAATATGCCGAACATTACAAAAAACCTAAGAAAAGTTTCATATTTTGTAAGTCTTCGTTCTTTTTTTGTTTTACCTAATCTCCAATAAAGGGCGTAGCCGGAGAACAATAAAATTATTTGTCCCAGTTGAGACACGGACTCTAAAAACTCTATACCATTCATTGATTTCACCTCTTATTTAATTATCGCAGACAAAAAAACCGTTTCCAACAGTTATATAAAAATTGAGCAATCCGTAATATGTCTAATGGTATAAAAAATGATGTTTCCCTTATCCAGTTATTATTTTAACGGAGCAGAATTTTTTTATTAAACCTATATACAATTGTTTATAGATTGTGTATAATAAGAGTATAAGGAGGTGAGGAAATGCTAGACAATATGTTAAAAGTCCTTCAAATTATCTTCTATGTTGCATCAATCGCATGGATTGCCCAACAATCACACGATGCAAAGAAAAATAATAAGAAGGACTAAGTGTAAAGGGAAGCGAGTTGGTCGCTCGCTTCTCAATATAATTATAAACAGTCTAGCATACAATATGAAGAGAAAACAAACATTCATTTTTTCCATGATACTGCTTAGTGTTGCATCCATTGGGCTGCGCTCATTTTGGACAAACCCTTTTACAACAGGCGTTATGATCTTTGTCTTAGCGTTAACCATTTACACGATCATTAAGGATTTAAGGAGAAGATAACATGGAATATCATCTGAAAAGCCGTCAGGAGGTCGAGGACTTCATCAGGCGTGAAGTCCTCACCACTAACGAGGCAGCAGAGTTACTCGGGGTTAAACGGGCACGGATAAGCCAGCTTATAGGCAGCGGGAAGCTTATTCCAGTTAAAAAGTTGAGCGGCATCAGTTTGTTTCTTCGCTCTGATATTGTGGTAAAGAAAAAAGAGCTGGAAGCTTCCCGGAAAAAATATCGTCCATATGAAGATTGAATATATAGTTATGATTTTCGTTGTTCTGCATACACTGAGTTAAAAAAACCCTCCGTAAATTGTATAAAAACTGGAAAAAAGGGCAGTACTGTCTATAGACAAAATAACATTTTTCACCTATTATTAAGGGAGTAATCCGGGGGTAAAGGCACACAAAAAGGGTAAGGTGGTGCACATATATGAAGAATATTATAACCAAAAAAGTGAAGCGTTTAAGAGAAAATTTACACCTGCGTGAAACGTATATGGCTGATTTGCTCAATATTAAGTTAAGTGATTATTTATTGTTTGAATCAGGCTATCTTGATTTAGATGATGTGCAAATTGATCTCTTAGCTAGAGCACTTGGAGTTAAAGAGCAATATCTTTATGTTGACGAAATTAGTGACAATAAAGTTTTAGCAAGAACGGATGATGGAGAAATCAGTGAAAATGATAAAAGGCAAATTGCTGAATTTAAAAATTTCCAAAGAAATTTAAGAAAAAAAAGAGATAAGGAGCCAGTCCTCAATTGATTAATGATTTAATAAAAAAATTAAGAGATGGCTATTCTCGTTATAAATACACTCCTGAAAAACTTGCCAACAATGTTTTAAAAACTTATTTCAACGGTGAGCCCCCAAAGTTTCCTATTAACATATTTAAAATGTTAAAGGATTTTGGGGTTTTTTATGAGTTTAGGGACTTAGACAAGCTAGAAGGTGCGTATTTACCTGATAGTGATGAATTGGAAGCTGCTGTTCTTATTAACAAAAACCGTCCATACGCAAGACAAAGATTTACTACTGCCCATGAACTCTGTCATCATATTAAAGATTACGATCAAGACATCTTATGCCCTAAAAATAGTAAAGATCCTAAAGAGCAGTATGCCAATGGTTTTGCAGCAAGGTTGTTAATGCCAAGAAAGTACTTTATTATGGAAGCGGATAAACTTGCTAACGAGGATGGATATGTAGAACCCGAAGATGCTTTTTCACTCTGTCACATTTTTGGTACAAGTTATGAATCTGTTATGTGGAATCTTTATAACTTTGGTAAATTATCTTTCCATTTGGACAAAGACTTCTTCACTAGGGTACGTGTAACAGAGAGACTTGGGAAGATTGGGCACAAAGAATTTTTACGGGACATAATTAATGACTATAAATATTTTCCTTCAGAGAAAAATACTCATTTATGGTTGAAGATACAGCATGAGCTAGTATTTAATGATAGCAGATTAGAAGGCTTAGATGTTAATTTAGAAGAAGTTGCTGAATTACTTACCGATTTTAGGCTTAAAGGTAAGGAGAGTAAGTATTATGAGAAATTTCAAGACGGGGATCGTTGTGAAGTAATTGGCCACAGTTTTATGTATGACATGATTAAAAATAAAAGATTAAAAGAAGTCCCAGACCGTACAGGGCTATTAGACCTACATAAGACTTTGTTTTGTCTATCTCCACACGCAGATGAAATGGGAGTGTTCAGAAAAATCGATAATATGATTTCTGGTGCAAGCATACAAACTTCCCCATACTCTAGAATAGAACAAGACATATACTTTGTTTGTAAAGACATTGAAAAACTTCTAAATGAAAAAATTGAAAAAGATGATAAAGAAGAAGAGATGTCAATTTCAGATTATGTCTCTAAAGTCACACGTATACACCATGAATTGACTAAGATTCATCCTTTTGAAGATGGTAATGGAAGAATAATTCGTGCTTTTTCAAATTGGTTATTAAAGCTGAAAAACTTGCCACCTATATATATTCCATATGAAGCAAAATCAGAATATGTGGATTCTTTACAAAAGGCAGATGAAAATTGGGACTTTGAAGATCTTGATGCATTTTTTTATAAGCGGTTGTTGGAGTCGTTTATAATTTTAAATGAAGAATTCTCATTGGTTTTTGAAGAAGATTACGAACTTCAACAAACTAGTTAAAGCCTAATAAATTTTAGGCTTTTTTATATTATCCACTTTTTCTGCAATTTATCCCACTTCAATTCACCTTTCATCATTAAGCTTTTCACAGCTGCACGAATATCCTCTTCGCTCTTTCCTGTTTTTCTTTTCAAGTCGTTTAATGTCGGGTTCTTTCCGTATAAATGCATGTTCATTATGATCTGATACACTTTCCGTTCAAAATTAGTCATTTGATCATCTCCCTATAGGGGATTATATAAGAACTAATGTTCTGTCTGCAAATATCATGTTATTTTTTAAAAAATAACACGAAAATAACGAAAATCCCACCCAACTGTGAAAAGATGTGGTTTCTTTTTGTTTTATATTCGTTGTTTTTTAACACGGAAACCCTTAAATGAAAGAGTCTGAAATCATGCGAAAATAGCGTGAATTATGGGCGGCATGATGTAAAACCGACAAAAAAACCTTGATTTACAAAGGTTTGTCGGCAACGGACGTCATTTTTGATGCCCTTGATGCCATTTATAAATTTAGAAGCTTCTCATGAGTTCACCGAACTTGTGAGAGGCTTCTTTTTTTCTGTCTTTTTTGATGTGTAAATAGTGTTTAAAAATAATTCGTCCAAACCTTTGTTACTTCTCTCTCTATTGCAGACAGGAGACCATATTGGTATACTCTCATACGACAAAAAAGAACCTTATCTAAATTATAGTGCCACCAAGACTTTTAGACGTTCTTCCCTAGGAAAGCACTGTCAAAGAGAAATTCTGTTAAATTGCTATTTGTGCTGCTTTTTTAGCTGCTAAAAGACAATGTTTCCCTTGCAAAAAAGGAAACTTGTCTTTTATGGTAAAACGACAGAATAATGACATCCGATCCCCATTAATTCACTGTCAATGGAGTTAGATTCTTGATAAACTCCGTCCCGACTCTATAGAGAAAGACAACCCAATTATCAACTCTGACATTATCAAGGAGGACTTAATAGTGCATTTTTCAGAAATGATAGATCGCTTGGCTTTATATGATTTACACAGAAAAAGAAGTAAAGATAAACATTTTTCTGCTGCTTTTACAGCCGATGTAGATGATAGAGAGGAATTTTACAGTGCAGATATAGCTGATGTTTCTATTGATTTGAATAAATCTAAAAAAAGTTATAGGGTTGGCACATTTAGTTATGAATCCTTAATTCAAACTGGGAATTTTGTTAATGATTCTTTAAAAGGGCAGGTTTTTTTAAATAAAAATGATATAGATCAACCCAATGTCATTTTTGTACACGGCTGGCGCATGGATTCGTATAATAGGATCAAAAAAATATTTCATAATCGTATAATGAACGATTTAGGCTGGAACATGTATTATTATTCTCTTCCATACCATTTTGAAAGAGAACCGGAAAATTCACTGTATAGTGGCGAGTTGATGATTAGTGCAAATATTGATCGTACAATTGAGTCGACAAGACAGGCCATTGTCGATTTACGGGCGTTCATTCACTGGATAAAAGCAAATAAAAAGGGCCCTGTTATCATAGTGGGAGTAAGCTTAGGAGGATGGGTTACTAATCTAATTGCTACCCTAGAATCTCAAATTGATGTAGTGGTATCAATCTTTTATGCCAATCGCCTTTCTTATTCAATATGGAACACGATCCCAGGTAAATTCATAAGAGAAGAATTAGAACAAAATGGTGTATCCTATGAGGATTTAGTGAAATATTGGAATATTACAGATCCTAGTCAATCTTTGCCAAAAGTTAATAAAGATAACATTCTGCTGATTTCTGCTAAACATGATCAGTATATTGACTTGAAAGATGCAGATTATTTATGGGAAAGTTGGGGAAAACCCACAAGATATGTCTACAATTGTGGTCATTCCGGTATTGTTCTTTGCCGTAAAAAGCTGGCAAATGATACGCTTTCCTTTATACGAGATAGAATACATACCTGAAACCTGGTTCACTACATTTGTAGACCTTAATAAGAAACGAAAGGCCAGCTGCAACTTCAGTTGGCCTTTCCTATTTGTAATAAAGAAACCGAGTGAGATTGCTGACAGGACTACTATGCGTTTTCCTTAATCACCATTGCCAGTTGTTCAACCTCTTCCTGAATCCCAATCACAGGCTCCCGCGAATCAATCAAACGAATCGCTTTTAGGTTAGATTCCTTCGCTTTCGTTTTCTCTCCTCTAAGATACAACAGTTGCGCCATTCCGTAATGATTGTAGATCAGCTCAACCTGATTCGCGTTATGTTTGTCATAAAGCATCTGCTCAAAGGCATCTTCCGCTTTCTCAAACTGATCACACTTCACGTAAGTTACGCCCGGATTGAAATAAGCTTTGACAGGAATGGTGGTCGTTTCCAGCAGGCAGGTCAGCCACTCGATATCCAAGTCGGATTTTTCGAGAATGATCCAGATCATTCCGAACATTTTTCCGGCGTCAATTCGTCTGGGAATATAGTTTATCCCCATCTGCCCGATCCAGCTTTTGATCGTGTTAGAGGAGACCCCCCAGCTGGAGTGCGTTATCTATATAAGACTGTCCAGATAAGACTGTCCAGTTTTTTCGTTCTTTTTCCTTCTGACTTTTACACTCATTTTCATTTGGCTTTTCGCCTCGAGATTTTTCACAACGCCTTTAAATACGCTTGCTTGGGAATGGTTGCGTATTGTGTCGATTATGCGGAATGGAAAACCGGAGTTCGCGCGGATGGCGTGGTGATTTCCAGCATGAGCTTTATCAATAAGCTGGGCGTTGCGTTAGCCGGGTCATTTTCGGCCATTTATTTAGGAATCGCCGGATATGTGGCGAATGCAGACCAGACAGTTACGTCATTGAATGCGATTAAAAACATGAATGCTTTGATTCCGGGATTTTTTATTTTGCTTTCTATTATTCTTATCGCCTTCTATCCTTTAACTGAAAAAAGATATAAGTACATCATCTCTGAGCTGGAGCAAAGGTCTGCGAGATAAATAGATGTAAAATTTTTAATATTCAATGTTGTATTTATGGCAAAAAGTAATATACTGAGACTGTAATCTAGACTTTATAAATGAGTGTGATCATATGCGTAGTAATTCTGTTATTTGTATTGGAGAATTGTTAATTGATTTCTTTTGTACCGATGTGGATGTTGATTTAATGGAAGGGCGCCATTTCTTGAAAAGTGCCGGGGGTGCACCGGCGAATGTGTCGGCGGCCATTGCTAAGCTGGGCGGAGACGCTGCTTTCAGCGGAAAAGTGGGCAAGGATCCGTTTGGATATTTTCTGAAGCAAACATTGGACGCTGTACACGTCGATACCTCTATGCTGGTCATGGATGAGAAAGCGCCTACAACGCTTGCTTTTGTTTCATTAAAGCAAAATGGAGAGCGCGACTTTGTTTTTAATAGAGGCGCGGATGCTTTGTTTACGCTGGAGGACATTGACCAGGACAAACTAAACGAAGCGAAAATCCTTCATTTCGGCTCTGCAACGGCACTGTTATCAGATCCGTTTTGCTCAGCCTATTTACGGCTTATGTCGATTGCGAAAGACAATGGACAGTTTGTTTCATTCGACCCTAACTATCGTGAAGATTTATGGAAGGGAAGGGTGTCAGAGTTTGTAAGTGTCGCAAAAAAAGCGATCGCTGTAAGTGATTTTGTGAAAGTCAGTGACGAGGAGCTTGAGATTATCAGCGGTGTGAAGAATCATGAAGAGGGCGTTGAAATTCTTCATGAGATCGGAGCTAACATTGTCGCTGTGACACTTGGGAAAAGCGGAACTCTTCTTTCGAATGGGAAAGACCATGAAATCATTCCAAGCATTCCGGTAACATCAATCGATTCAACAGGAGCGGGAGATGCTTTTGTCGGTGCGGCTTTATATCAATTGGCAAACACGGATCACATTCAATCAGTTGATGCTGATTTTGCGAAGCTGCGTGAAATTGTGGCGTTTGCCAATAAGGTGGGAGGCCTTGTGTGCACGAAAATTGGAGCGATTGATGCACTGCCTAGCATGGATGAGATTGAAGTTACTTTGTAAAGAGCATGGATGTTTCTTGAAAGTCTTTGGACTTTTGGGGGGCATCTTTTTTTATTTGCCTACTCTCGTATAGGCCATTTTCGAGCACCTGCTTGGATAATTCCCAGCAGCAATTGACGACGTTCCTTTAAAGAATTGACGGCTGTTTGAAATGTTTGCTTGGATAAAGTCGGTATGCCTGATTGTTGAAGCCTTGAGATGTCTGGTTCCGGCGGCGCTTGTTCAGCTGAGTGGATATAGGCAGTATGAACGGTATCCAAGTAGTTTTTAATACTAGAGCGCGTTTCTTTAATGTGAAGCTGATTCGGCTGATATTGTTCAGGAATGCCGTATTTCAAGATGGTTAATGCCTCATCCAAAACTGTGACAGCTATAATGGATGATTCCTGATGCTGCGTGCTATGGTAAAAATGAAGGATAGGGAAGGCGTTATGCTGAGCGGTCAGCTTTCCCAGCTCTGATGAGATAGCGACAAGAAGGAAATCAATGTGGTGAAAATCCTTGCCGTTCCATGCGTTCTGGACGATTTCTGTTCCGTCATGCCCTAGACTTAATACACTTTGGGCAAAGGAGCGCTTTTGATTAACTGCACTCAAGACCGAAATCAAATATGTGACAGAAAATGTGATGGTAAGCAGGCCTTGAGCCGTTTCAATAACCGTTACAAGCTTCCATAGGTCTCCATTCGGTGCGAGGTCGCCATTTCCTAGTGTAAACATGACATAACCGGAAAAATAAATTCGATCTGACCAGGATGCCGGTTCTTGCGATTGAGTTTCCACGAGTGAATGGGGGTCACTTGAGAAGATCAAAAACCACCCGCCCCAAAATAAAATAATCCATATTATTAACGTCAGGCATAACAGGAGAGGACCTGCCATGCTTAGAACCTTTGCATGGTCTCCGCTAATTTTACGGCAGCCTTTCCACAGCCATGCAGACAGACTTCTTGTGATCGGGCCGGAACCGCTCTCTAACCATAATGTGGTCCATAAAAAATCAATCATCCCCGCTGTCAACAATAAAAGGCCTGTCATCAGATAAATCTCATTCAATTTTGTTGCCTCCCCTAACCAGCCATCTTTTATTTTCTTATCTATTTCCTTTTATCTTGAGTCTGAAACAATTGATCGAATGTTGATAAGAGAGTCATTGCAGAGAAGAAAAATAGGAGGAGTTAACCAAAACTTACCCATTTTATTTATAGTAGCAGATGAACAGAAATTCACAGAAATTTTGTCTTGTTTCACATAATTTTATAAAGAAAAAAGTTCATTTTCTCCTTGAATTGGTCATTTTCCTTTTATTGAATAAAAAAATTTTCAGAAATTTATATTGACTGAAAATGCTTTTAAAATTATGATAATATCAGATGTAACAAAAATGTCACTATGATATTACTATAATTGAACTACTAAGTGACTATAAAGTAACAAATCAAAATGTATATGTTCAAGAAATACCCACTGTTCTTTTAGTGAAAAATGAAATCGCTTCCAAGGGAAATGACATGCGAAGAAGAAGGGAAGGTTATGAGGCCATTGGAGAAAAACATGATGAACTTTTTCTGAAGCCTGCTTATGAAATGTGAGTAAGGCAGCAGCCCTAAAATAAAGTTTTTGAAATACGCATTGATCGATTTTGAAAAAGACTGGGGGAAACAGTATGAATAAACAAGGCAATCAAATGTCATTTTTACGTACAGTTATTTTAGTCTCGACCTTCGGCGGGCTCTTATTCGGTTATGATACCGGAGTGCTCAATGGAGCTTTGCCGTATATGGGAGAGCCGGACCAGCTTAACCTCAATGCCTTTACAGAGGGGCTCGTCACCAGCTCGCTTCTTTTTGGAGCTGCGCTCGGTGCTGTGTTTGGCGGAAGGATGTCTGATTTTAACGGCCGGCGCAAAAACATTTTGTTTCTCGCTGTTATATTTTTTATTTCAACGATCGGATGTACGTTTGCTCCAAATGTAACGATCATGATTATCTCCCGTTTTGTACTTGGCATTGCAGTCGGTGGTGCATCAGTTACGGTTCCTGCTTATTTAGCAGAGATGTCTCCTATGGAAAGCAGGGGGCGGATGGTGACGCAGAATGAATTAATGATTGTATCAGGACAGCTTTTGGCCTTTGTTTTTAATGCAATCCTCGGAACAACAATGGGAGACAACTCCCATGTGTGGAGATTTATGCTGGTCATTGCGTCGCTTCCAGCCGTATTCCTGTTTTTCGGCATGATCAGAATGCCTGAGAGTCCCCGCTGGCTCGTTTCTAAAGGTAGAAAAGAAGACGCTTTGCGTGTATTGAAAAAAATCAGGGATGAAAAGCGGGCGGCATCTGAACTGCAAGAAATTGAATTCGCTTTCAAAAAAGAAGATCAGCTTGAAAAAGCAACGTTTAAAGATCTTTCGGTCCCATGGGTGCGCCGTATTGTGTTCATTGGGATAGGGATTGCGATTGTACAGCAAATTACAGGTGTAAACTCAATTATGTATTATGGAACTGAAATTTTAAGAGATTCTGGTTTTCAAACGGAAGCCGCTTTAATCGGGAATATCGCCAATGGCGTAATTTCGGTATTGGCAACGTTCGTTGGGATCTGGCTTCTTGGTAAAGTAGGCCGCCGGCCAATGCTGATGACAGGTTTGATTGGAACGACAACGGCATTATTGCTGATCGGGATATTTTCACTTGTAATGGAAGGATCACCGGCCCTTCCATATGTTGTCCTGTTATTAACGGTTACGTTCCTTGCTTTTCAGCAGGGTGCGATTTCACCAGTGACGTGGCTGATGCTTTCAGAGATTTTCCCGCTTCGCCTTCGCGGCCTGGGAATGGGTGTCACGGTATTCTGTTTGTGGATGGTGAATTTTGCAGTCAGTTTCACCTTCCCGATATTGCTGGCCGGCATCGGGCTGTCCACGACCTTCTTTATCTTCGTCGGATTAGGCATTTGCTCTGTTCTGTTTGTGAAGAAATTTTTGCCGGAAACGAAAGGGCTTTCTCTTGAGCAGCTGGAGGAAAACTTCCGCTCTTATGATCGCAGCGAGGGGAAGAAAGAGCCCAGCGCTGAAGTAATTGGATAATTAAAAAAAGAATCCGCGCTCGAGTGCGGATTCTTCTTTCTGGATTCAAATTAGTTAGGTCTGACAAGGATTTTGACTTGGTTTTTCTCTTTAATCAGAGCCCCGAAGCCCTCCTCGATTAAATCGTCTAACACGATTTTTTTCGTTACGAGTTTGTCGGCTGAGAAATAGCCTTCTTTCATTAATGACAAGACAGCGGGGAAGATGTCACGGTATCCGATAATTCCTTTTACTGTGCGTTCTTTGATGACGATATCGTTCGGATGGATTTCAGCGCCTTTTTCCCAAATGCTGACGATGACGGTTTCACCGGCGATTGTAGTGGATTGGATTGCTTGGCGTAATACCACTGGAACGCCTGTGACTTCGAATGCTACGTCAACGCCGCCTCCTGTACGTTCTGCAATTTCAGCTACTACATCGTCTGTTTTGGACGGATCAACGATGATCGCTCCAAGCTCCTCAGCTTTTTGCTGGCGTTCAGGTGAAAGCTCAACAGCATAAATATCAGTCGCACCGGCAGCTTTCAGCGCTTCAATCACCAGAAGTCCAATCGGGCCGCAGCCGAATACAGCCGCTTTGTCGCCGGCTTTGATTTTGCTTGAGCGGACAGCATATAAAGCGACCGCAGAAGGTTCAACGAGCGCGCCTTGTTCATATGATAATTCGTCAGGAAGCTTGAATAACAGCTCTTCATCTACAGAGACATATTCAGAGAAACCGCCGCCTCCGCCGGCTAAGCCGAGGAATCCCATTTGCTCATCAAGGTTGTAGGCACCCTGGTGGCCGTGTGTGGCAAAAATCGGTTCGACTACGACGCGGTCTCCAATTTTATAATTTTCAACGCCTTCCCCGACTTCAACAACTTCGCCGGAGAATTCATGGCCCATTGTGACAGGTGCTGTTTCATTCGTTAATGGATGCGGTTTGTCAACCGGAATAAAGATCGGCCCGCCCAGATACTCGTGTAAATCACTGCCGCAGATGCCGCACCATTTGACTTTGATCTTTACTTTTCCCGGCTCCGTTTTTGGCTCTTCGATATGTTCAATACGGATATCTTTTTGGTTATGCCATCTTGCTGCCTTCATGGATTACCACTCCTATATCTTTTTGATATGAGTAGCATTCCGCACGGATCAATATGAACTGTTCACAAAATCGCCATTTTTAAAACCAAAAAAGAAATGAAATTTTTATATAATATAATTTATGTTTTTTTAAAAAAAGAAACTTTGAAGAAAAGAGAGTCTCGCACACTCTTTTTTCTTTACTATGAGAGAGTATGAGTCGTATACATAACTATGAATTTGGTTTGAACAATACGGTAATGGTTCGTTCATATTGAATGCGTTAACTACTCTATCAACAATTATAACGCTAACACTGCAATTATAATAGGATAATCTTCCATGGTTTATTTTAGCAGATGTAATTTTTCTGACTTTGTAACATTACTGTAAGAATATTGAAATAAAAAATCCCTGTTTCATCGTGTATAATTTTTCCTAGAAGTTAACAAATAGGGGGACAAAATGGTGAAGAAAGTCATTTTAGCGGCTTTTATCTTAGCAGGAAGTATTTTGGGAGCTTTCAGTTTTTCATCAGATGCCAGTGCGAAACATGTGAACGGAAATATTACTTGGTATAATGGAGTCGGAAAAAAAGGCTCTTCAGGTAAAAAACTGGGACATTGGGATTGTGCGACCAAGATCGGATTTGATGTTCCTAAAAACGGGACAAAAATCAGAGCCTATGCAAAAGCGAAGCCTAAAAAGGTAATTACGGTTTACAAAAATGATGTTGGCAGAATGCCTAATGCAGTACTGGACGTAAGCCCTAAAGCGTTTAAAGCGCTTGGATATCCATTAAGCAAAGGAAAAGTAGCGGGACATTACAGCTATTAATCTAATCTACATATATAATCTGTAAAGCAAGAAGTCACATTCTTGCTTTTTCTATTGGTGGAGATAAAAGATGAAAAAAAGAATCATATTATTATTAGCAGTCATCATAGCAGCTGCCGCGGGGGTTGCGTTTTACGTTATAAAGGATAAAGGCCATGAGAAGGCTGCTGATGTTTCATTCAATACGGAAAGCGGCGATAAGCTGCTTGTTTCAATTACGAATACCGATCTGCAGACGAAGTATTATGAAAATGATAAGGTGATCCATGAGGAGAAGCTGACCAGCTATCCGGCATTTGCTTTGGATCAAAAGCAGCAGGTGCTTTATTATACGGGCAATAACGATCAAAATGAAATGAGGCTTTTTAAGCTGGATTTAAAGTCTAATAAAAAGACGATACTTTATAAAGGCGCGGAGAGTGCGGATAGTTTGTTTTTGTCAAAAGACCGTTCAACCATCTTTTTCCGTTTAGGAAAAGCGGACGAAAGCAATTTCCGAATTGCAGCTTTTGATCTGAAAACGAAGAAGTACAAAAACCTTTATCCTGCCGCTAATGATCAGGATGACACCGTCAGCAGCTTCTTTTATAACAAAAAAACAGATTCGTTTGCATTGCTGCATTATTCTGTAGACGAAGATTACAAGAAAACAGATGAAGCGAATGAAAAGGGAACCGATCCTGAACCGACAACGATTCATTTTGCGGCAGGCCATCAAAACAGATTTGATGAGCTGAAGAGCCTTGACCAGTTTATCAGCGATATTGCTGTTTCCGATGATGATAAACAGATTTTGTTTACATCATATACGCAGAAAGGCACGGAGCAAACCGCTTCTGTTCAGATGCTGAATGCGGATACGAAAAAATATGAAACCATCATTTCAAATCAAAATTCATTCAAGCTGTTAATTGACGCACAGCCGCAGTTCTCTAAGGATGGAAAGGACATTTATTTTCTTGCCGAAGCCGAAGGGGCTAAAAAACTGAAGGATGAAACAGGGCGCGAAGCCAAGGTGCGGACGATTTATTCCTATAACCTTGAAAATAAGGCGTTCAAAAAAGTATGGGAAAATCCGAACGGCATCATCAACAGCTTTTCTGTCATCAACGAATAAAACCACTCGGCATGGGCTGAGTGGTTTTTTAATAAACGAGGTGCAGGGCTAATGATCCAAGCCATTTAAAGAGATGGATCAGAGGTATCGACAAAAACAGAAGTTCAACATAAGCGTTGATTGCAAGGTTCAGCTTTTTAAACCTAGCTCTCTTTTTCAGATCTCTTTGCTGCTGGTTTGAGAACACGTTATCACCCCTTATATCCATATAATACCATAAGAATAGGTGAAAAAGCCCTAAACATTTATGGTTTTGGGCTTCTTTCTCATTTGCGGCCTCTTGCAATGAGAGGCTTATTCTGAAATATAGAATTTGCGTCTCCGTTCGGGGATTGTTTGCTTGCAGGAGACTGCATTTGTTATAGGGAAGAGCTAGCTTGTTTTCGTTTGACTGTTGTTTTGGAGATTCACTAATGAACGGATGCCGTCGATCATTTTGCTTCCGCACAAAGGACATGATGGCGAGTCACTGCTGGCGAAGTTTTTTCTGGTCCAGCCGTTGCAGTCTTCTTTTGTGCATTCCCATGTACTCACATCTTCTTTAGGCAGCGGTTCTTGATTACGTTTGTTATAGTAAGACATAAAGTCACTTCTTCCCTCATGTATTTTACTGCACATTTCTTATTGTCTCATACTTTTACTCAATCTCCTAATTCCTTTTTCTTTATGGTTTTCCAATCAGGCCATCTAAAAAGGAGAGGAGTGTACTATTAAAAACGTCGGGCTCTTCTAAAAACGGGCAATGGCTGCTTTCAGAAAAGGTGACTAGCGTCGAGTTTGGAATATTGCTGCGCAAGTGCTCTCCAGCTGCTGTCGAGAAAAATTTCCGGTCTTCTCCGAAGCACAGCAATGTCGGCACATTGATGTTTTGCAGGGTGCCGCGGTAATCAGCAGCCGTTTGGTTAAATAAAATCGTGCTTGAAATGGCAGCCGGCTGTTTGAGGATTTCTGCCAGCATCCATTCTGTTTCTGTCTCGGAAGGCGGTTTTGCGAACATACTATGGATGAAACTTTCGTAGAATGGCAGCGGGTCAGTCTGAATGGCGTGCATCGCCGTTTTTAAACCGTCAAAATCAAACGGACCGTGTTCCCAGCCCTCCCATTGATAGTCGGAAGCGGATTGATCGATGATCACAGCGGCTTGTATGTTATCATTCCCAAATTGATTGAAATAATCCCATACGACGAAAGCACCCATTGACCAGCCGGCAAGAACGGCCTGATCAAACTCCATTACTTTTAAAAATTCCCTTACATCACGGGCATATTGGGAAATGGTGTGTCCGTGAAGCGCTTTGTCGGATTCGCCGTGTCCTCTGAGGTCGAGACGAATACACTGATAATTGGCAGAAAGTGCTGAAAATTGTTTGTGGAAAAATTGTCCGCTCATCAGCACGCCGTGTATAAACAGAATCGGTGTACCGCTCCCATGCGTTTCATAGTATAGGCGTGTCTGGTCTTCTAATGTGATGTATGGCATTTTTTCTCCTCCTTAGTTTCCGTCATGAGAATGACTGGCTGCTGTTGAGCTGATGATAGCAGCTGTCGCGGCTGCCTGCTGGGCCTGAATGACTGTTTCGATTGCGGTGTATAGCCCTGATTCCATCAGCATATTTTCTTCCATATGCTCACTGAGGTATAGGCTGACGGCAATTTTGAAATTCATTTCCTTTTGCCACTTAAATGCTTTTTCTTGATTTAATTCGTGAGTGATGTCCAAAACGGCTTTGATATTTGGCTCTTCCAGAAATGTGAGAAGGGCGAGATCTGGATAATGGTAACTCTTTGGCTTTTTGAAAGAATCAGTGATGGATTGATATATATGTTTACATTGGGAAACAAGCGTTTCAGGGTCTTTTTCACTTTGTAAGGCCAGGATATGGCTGACCTGGTGCAAGTACTGTCCTTTTTTTAACCCGTTGGCGGCCAGCAGCCGATAGCATGTTTCCGCCTTGTTTAGCGCCTGCAAACCTTTTCCGTTTTCGCCAATCAGTACGGCAAGCGGAACATTCTGAGTTGAAGTGAGGAAGTAATGATTTTTCTTCATCTGCTGATAAACAGATAGCCCCATATTCATCTGTTCTTTTTGGTTTGTCGTTTCAGATTTGCCGGTGAGCAAGATCAGAGCGGAAAGGTACGTGAACATATCCCGCTTATATCCAAGCTTCACCATTTCATTGTATACATCGATGAAAGTATGAAACGTTTGTTTTGCCTCTTGCTGAAAATGAATGTCCAGAAAAGAAGCAACAGTAAAACGGTGGTGTGAATTGAGTGTTGAGAAGCTCCCAATGTTTGATTTGATATAGCTGCTCAAATCATAAAAGCGATGAAAGTCAAACTCTCTTTTATTCACAATATATGCAGAAGAAATGAGCATTAATATCTGATCGTGTGCAACTTTCCATTTTAATTTTGATTTTAATTCAGCATAAATGGAAATGTATTGTTTTGTTTTTTCATTTAGGTCTTTTGTTAGCATAAAAAGCAGCTCCTCTTTGCTGTTTTTATGTTATACGAAAAAAGGGGCCAAAAGTTTCATATAGAAAAAACTTGCCTGTGAGAGGCAAGTTTGTCGTGTTATTTACGGGGATCTGTTATATCCATCGGTCTCATCATGTCATAGTCTTCGTGCTCAAGAATATGGCAGTGCCACACGTATCGTCCGCTGTAAGGCCCGAATGTCACCGCGATTCGCAGGACTTCACCTGCATGTGCTTGAATGGTGTCTTTCCAGCCCTTTTCACTTGGCGGCGGAGGAACAGCCGGGCCGGTGTAGGACAATTCCCCTCTTTCTTGATAACGCGCGATATCAAACGGACGCCTGTCTAACACACGGAAGGAGACCAAATGCAGGTGGATCGGATGTGTTCCGCGCGTCGGGTTGACGATGGACCATATTTCAGTTGTGCCAGCTTTTGGTGCTTCTGTGACAGGATCATGCCAGCGTTTGTTATTGAGAAGAAGGACGGGTCTGTCGTATTCGTCTTGGGTGCCTGCCAGCTTCAGTGTTCTGATGTTTTGTATTTTTCCATTCTGTACGGAAGGGTATGAGGCGAGGTACTTTGGCTTTCTGCTTTCGTCTTTTTGTGCCAAAGGTTTGGTGACTCTAAATTGCATGATATTCGCATCTGTTTCTGGATTAACGCCACCTCCGCAGCCCTCGCTGTTTGCCAAAATAATGGATTGGCCTTCATAGGCTGTGAAGTCAATGATGATATCGTAACGTTCAGCGGGCGCAAGACTGAAAGAGTTCAGTTTTACAGAGCGTGGCAGGAGCCCTCCGTCTGAACCGATCTGAATAAATGCTCCGCCATTATCGAGTGACAGGTTATAGGTTCTCGTATTGGAGGCGTTGATGACGCGGAAGCGGTATTTCCTCGGTTCAACCTCAAAGTATGGCCATGCCTTCCCGTTGACGAGTATGGTTTCTCCGCAAAAAGCCGGAACGATAGAAGGGTTAGGCAGTGAGGGGGAAGGGTTTTCCGGCCCGCTTGGATAAAACAAAGAACCGTCCTCGTTGATCGTGCGGTCTGTGATCAGAAGCGGCACGTCGTATACGCCGGAAGGCAGCTTTAGGCGTTTTTCCTTTGGATCGTGAATAATATAAGCGCCAACAAGTCCAGCATAGACATTTAGCCTCGTGAGTGCCATGGCGTGATCGTGATACCACAAAATAGCACCGCGCTGCTGATTTGGATAATGATAAACCTCTCGTTTAAAATAAGGGCCTGTTTGTTCAAAGTCTTTAGAAAACCAAGCCTCTGGATACCCATCACTATCATCTGGCGTGACGCCTCCGTGTAAATGAACGACAGTCTTTACTTCTGGCTCTTCATGCTGGCTGTCACTGTGATGAATCGTGTGATCGATCGGAAGGAAATGCTCTGACGGAAGGTTGTTCATCCATTTCACATACACGTTTTCGTTTCTTTTGACCTCAATGGTAGGCCCGGGAAATAAGCCGTTGTAGCCCCACAAACGGGTTGGGGGAAGATCGCGGTGAAGCTGATGGGCGCATTCTTCCATGGTGACTTCGTAGTATGTTTTTTCTTTTGATTGCTGTACTGGCTTTAGTGTATCTGGAATTGGGAGAGCATCTACAAATTTCTCAAGTGTCATTTTCATCTATCCTTATTTAAATTTTCCAAATTGGTACTATAGTTAATGACAATAAGGACGTGATGGTTCCAATAAGATCTGTGTGCCGCTGCCTGCCTAGAGAGAAATAACAAAATCCTAAACGGCAGGCCGTTTAGGATTTGATCAGCATTATGGCAGGATGTCGGGCTGTTGCTGTGTGACTGGCTTGGCTGCCGCTTTCTCGCTCTCCTTGCGTTTTCTGAACACAAGGTAAGAAATCAGAACGATTCCCGTGATGACGCCTGTCAGCAGCAGCTCGTTTCTCATGGAATTAATAAACGCCATTGATACTAAAATTCCGCAGATAGCGATGATGGTTAAGTAGGTTAGGAAAGGGAAGAGCCACATTTTGATTTTCAATGCTTCAGGATTTGATTTTTCGAGTTTTTTTCGCATTCTTAGCTGGGAAACAGCGATGACAAGATAGACGAGTAAAGCAATTGCGCCTGATGAGTTGACTAAGAATAAAAAGACGGTGTCCGGTGAAAAGTAGTTCATTACAACTGCAATATAAGAGAAAAATGTCCCGGCGACTATGGCTTGTACGGGAACGCCTTTTTTGCTTAATTTCATAAAACGGCGCGGCGCTTCGTTTCTTTCTGCAAGTGAATACAGCATTCTGGATGTGGTGTACAAACCTGAGTTTAGACAGGAGAGTACGGCTGTGAGGACGATAAAGTTCATAATCTGCGCGGCTGCCGGCACTCCAATATGCTCAAGTACAGCGACGAAAGGGCTTTCTAAAATATTTGCTGAATTCCAAGGCAAAAGTGCCACCACAACGGCGATAGAGCCAACGTAAAAGACGATGATGCGCCATACAACGGATCGGGTCGCTTTTGTCACGGATTCGATCGGGTTGGATGTTTCTCCCGCAGCAATGGCAACAATTTCTGTTCCCATAAAAGAGAAGATGACAACGACTATGCCAAGCAATACGGAGCTGATGCCTTCCGGGAAAAATCCGCCTTTGCCTGTAATATTAGAAACACCCACTGGTTCACTGCCTGGCGCAAAGCCGAAAATAAAGGCAAAACCAATGATTAGAAACGCGATGATGGTCACAACTTTAATGAGGGAAAACCAATATTCAAACTCACCGAAAGATTTAACGGAGTAGACGTTTGTCAGGGTGAGCACGATCGTCAAGATCAAACTTGTCAGCCATAGCGGGATATCATGGAACCAGTATTGAATAATGCCAGCACCGGCAATGGCTTCGATTGCGATCACAATTACCCAGAAAAACCAATACAGCCAGCCGATTGTAAATCCTGCCCACGGTCCGATGGCATCATGAGCGTATTGAGAAAACGACCCGCTCGTCGGGTTTACAGCAGACATCTCACCGAGCATTCTCATGATAAAAATCACCAATAATCCGGCTAATGCGTAAGAAACAATGGCACCGGGCCCGGTTGAGTGAATCACTGAACCGCTGCCTACAAATAGGCCGGCTCCAATCACGCCAGCAATTGAAATCATTGTCATATGGCGGGTCTTTAATTCTTTTTTTAATCCTGATTGTGTCTGGTTCATAGGTTCCCTCCTTTAAGAATGAAGTCATTACTGAATATTATGATAATTAAACTCTATCATAAATATAGAGTTTGTCGAAAAATCGTGTAAGAAAATATAACAGTTTATTTCAAATTTGTAGGGTTTTGTTTAAGGTGCATTCAGCAGAAATGCTTGAAATAAATGAAAAAATGTTTCTGTAATAATTTATTTTGTAGGTTGTTATAATCTCCTGATATATGTTTTTTTACGAGATATGTTGGTGTCATTGGATTTGAAGGTTTTTTTTGAAAGAGAAAATAATTGGCTTAGAGAAACAATGTTCCACCGTTTCTATTTTTCTGTGGCGGGTGAATCATGTTTCTGTAGACCCACTGCGGTTCAGCTTTGTATCATAATATAGGAAAACGCGAGCAGGGAGGAGGTTTTGTATGGAGAGATATGATGAACTGAAAAAAGGAGAAACCGGGGCGCTGGTCAGTATTGCCGCGTATCTTGTTCTGTCCGCAATTAAGCTGATTATCGGTTATCTCTTTCATTCGGAAGCACTTACGGCAGACGGGTTAAATAATACAACCGACATTATTGCTTCTGTTGCTGTGCTGATCGGCCTGCGTATCTCTCAAAAGCCTCCTGACGAGGATCATCCATACGGCCACTTTCGAGCGGAAACGATCGCATCACTTATCGCATCCTTTATTATGATGGTTGTCGGGCTGCAAGTGCTATTCAGCGCCGGAGAATCTATTTTTTCTGCGAAACAGGAGACACCGGGTATGATAGCGGCTTGGACGGCAGCGGGCGGGGCAGCCCTGATGCTTGTCGTCTACCAGTACAATAGAAGGCTGGGCAAAAAGGTGAAGAGCCAGGCGCTCCTTGCCGCGGCTGCTGATAATAAATCAGATGCATTTGTCAGTATCGGGACGTTTATCGGAATTGTGGCTGCGCAATTCCACCTTGCTTGGATCGATACGGTCACGGCGTTTGTAATCGGTCTTCTCATCTGCAAGACGGCATGGGATATTTTTAGAGAATCATCTCACTCTTTGACAGATGGCTTCGACGTAAAGGACATTTCAGCTTATAAACAGACGATCGAAAAGATCTCGGGTGTGAGTCGTTTAAAAGACATTAAAGCGAGATACTTGGGCAGTACGGTCTACGTTGATGTGGTCGTTGAGGTTTCGGCAGATTTAAATATTACGGAAAGCCACGATATTGCCAATGAAATTGAGCGGAGAATGAAGGAGGAGCATGCGATTGATTATTCGCATGTTCATATGGAGCCTTTAGAACACAAGTAATTGAGCTTCCTGTTACAGGGAGCTTTTTTGTGATTTGTCCTGCTTTATTGGAAACAATTTGCTAGAATCGTTTTTTTATACAGATCGCTATTTGTGGTAAAGTTAGGTTACAATATGAAGAATTTTGTAGATGACTAGGAGGAAAAGAATGGCATACAAAGAAGACCTGCATCCTTTGCTGGGGAAAGCAGTTGAACATATTAATAGAGTAATGGTTGGAAAACGAGACATCGCCATACTCAGCTTCGCAGCCATTCTTGCCAAAGGGCATGTGCTGCTTGAGGATGTACCCGGAGTCGGAAAAACGATGATGGTCCGCGCGCTGGCAAAGTCAATCGGCGCCGATTTCAAAAGAATCCAATTCACTCCGGATTTGCTGCCATCTGATGTAACAGGCGTATCCATCTATAATGCGAAAACAATGGAATTTGAGTACCGTCCCGGCCCGATTATGGGAAATATCGTGCTGGCCGATGAAATCAACCGCACCTCTCCGAAGACACAGTCTGCTTTGCTTGAAGCGATGGAAGAGGGAAGCGTAACGGTAGATGGACATACAATGCCGCTTGCCGCTCCGTTTTTTGTAATGGCAACGCAAAACCCAGTCGAATATGAAGGGACCTATCCTTTGCCGGAAGCCCAGCTTGACCGTTTTTTATTTAAGCTTCGCATGGGCTATCCGTCCTTTAATGAGGAGCTGGATGTTTTATCTATTCAGGAAAAAAGCCATCCGATTGAGACGCTTGAGCCGGTTATTACAAGAGAAGACTTCATCCGATTGCAGCAGGAAGTGCAACATGTCCGCGCCGATGACAGCATAAAAGAATATATTGTGGAGATCGTGCAGAAAACGAGACAGCATGCTTCTGTTCAATTAGGCGTAAGTCCGCGCGGATCAATTGCCCTCATGAAAGCGGCTCAAGCATACGCGCTGCTGCATCATCGCGACTATGTCATTCCGGATGATATTCAATATTTGGCTCCATTTACGCTTCCGCACCGGATGCTGCTGCAGCCTGAGGCGAAGTTTGAAGGGATCGAGGCAGAAGCAATCGTACGGGAGATCATGTCAGCTGTGAAGGTACCGGTTCAAAGGTCGTCGATCCGCTGATGAAGAAGAAATTACAATGGCTCATATATGGGTGGAAGCTGATTGTATTAACATTATTGACCGCTGCTGTTTTTTCTTACGCGATGTTTCAAGGCGGCTTTGTCAGCTGGTTTTTGTTTTACACGTTTCTCCCTTTTGTCGTGTATGCCGGGCTGCTGGCGTTGTATCCGCTCCGCTCTTTTCAGGCTTCACGGCAAATGGCCAAAACACAATTACATGCGGGGGACAGGCTGGGCGTGTCGGTTACGCTGAGTAGGAAGCTGCCATTTCCCATGATGTATATGGTGATTGAAGATTGCCTGCCAGTAGGAATCGAGTCATTGAACCGAGACAAAGCTGTGGCCAAACGGCTCGTTTTTCCTTGGTTTAAACGGACTATGACGATGTCATATGAATTAGTTCCCGTACCGCGCGGAGAGCATCATTTTCATGCTATCAGGGTGAGAACCGGGGATGTCCTCGGTTTGATTGAAAAAACAGTTTTTTATGAGCTGGAAGACACCCTGCTTGTTTATCCATCCTTTCAGCGTTTTTCCTATCAGGTGAATGAGAGGCATCAGGAAGACGGTGTAAGCGGTTCTTCTCCTATTCATCAGCACCATTCCTCAGTCGCGGCAAGTGTGCGGAATTATCAGCCGGGAGACCGGTTTGCTGCATTAGACTGGAAAACTTCTGCGCGGCGGAGCCAGCTGATGACGAAGGAATTTGAACCGTCACGAAGCAAAAACCTATTTCTTCTGATGGACCGTTCTTCCTCTGAAGCATTTGAAGAGGTCGTTTCTGTGACAGCTTCGATTCTTTATTCTGTTTTAAAAAACGGCGCGGGGGCAGGCTTGGCCTCAGTCGGAAAGGAAAAGAATATTTTTCCGATTCAGGAGGGAGAGCATCATTTTAACCACATGCTTCGGCATTTAGCTGTCGCTCATTATGATGCGGCTGATTCGGTAAGTCGATATGTACGGGAAGAGCTGGCGAAGCCATCTGTTCGCCAGGCTGACAAAGTGATCGTTACGGGGCAGTTCACGGAAGATTTGCTGAGCATCGCAGAAACCAGGGGAGGCCGGGTTACAGTGATACTGGCAAAAGAGAAAGGTGATGAACTTTCCCAAGCTGAAAATGTCATGATCGAACGGATGATGAAACGTCAAATCAGAGTTGAGGTCATGAGAGGCGGATGAGTTTCGCGTGTTGTTTAGAAAGAGAGGTGACGGGTGCACATGCCGCACGATGATCAGAAGGAAAGCCGTTTGAGCTTGCTGTTATTTTATTTTCTGGCGCTTTTATTGCTGTGTGAGTGGCTAAGGCCGCTTGACAGTTTTACAGATACGAAACATACGGGCTTTTTTAGTGTTTTTATCGGTTTGACGTTTCTGCTGACTTTTTTCAGGATGAGGTGGTTTGTCACCGTTCCTTTTTCTGTCTTATTTACGTTGATCTCGATACACATCCTGTTTTATCAAGGTTCAATATTTGACTTGAGCTGGGTCAGCTCTTTTTTACAGGATGTCTATTTGAATATCAAGCTGATTCAATCAGGGCAATGGAATGACATGATTCCTTCGTTTCGGACCCTGCTGTTTTTTGTGCTGCTCTGGCTGTTGGTCTATCTCCTTCATTATTGGGTGATTTACCAGAGGAGAATTTTATTTTTCTTTATCATGACTGTAGCGTATATTACGATTCTTGATACCTTTACGCCATATGATGCCACTTTTGCCGTCATCCGTATCGTGCTGATCGGCTTCTTTATGCTGGGCCTTTTATACTTAGACCGCATCAAGCTGATGGAAAGAATTACACTGCCAAAAATGTCTGTCCTGAAATGGTTTCTTCCTTTAACTGTATTGGTTGTGGCTGCGGTGGGATTCGGGCTTGCCGCTCCGAAATCAGAACCGGCATGGCCTGATCCGGTACCCTTTCTCAAAAAAATCACGAATCAAGCTCATGTGCCGGCTGGAGAAAGCAAAATCGGATACGGGAACCATGATGAATCACTCGGCGGCCCGTTTCAGCAGGATGATACACCTGTTTTTGCATGGCAGGGAAAAGAGCGTACGTATTTCCGTGTGGAAACGAAGGATACGTATACAGGAAAAGGCTGGGTTGAAACAGACACAGGCATGTCCTATCAGCTTAGCGGAGGAAAAGTAGAAAATCTATGGTTTGACCATAAGGTTGCGACAGAGCGCAACACCGTTCGTGTAAAAGTCGATGAGCACTACGGGTATAACCATGTGATGTATCCGATCGGTGCAGAAACCATTCAGCCAAATCAGGCTGTCTCGCTTGAAATGAACGGGAACACGGAACAAATTTCTCCGATCAGTGAACAAGCCGGTGAGATCAGAAATATGGGGAGCTATACAGTAACGTACCATTCTCCGGTCTACAAGCTGGATGAGCTGAGAAAGGTAAAAGTGAGAAGCAACAGTGAGGAATACAGATTCAGTGACCGCTATATGCAGCTGCCGAATTCACTGCCTGAGCGGGTAAGAACCCTTGCAATCAAGCTGACTCAGGATCAAGATAATATGTTTGATAAGGTGAAAGCGGTTGAGGACTACTTAGGATCAAATGAGTTCACATATGAAACCGAAAACGTATCCATCCCTAAGAGTGATGAGGATTATGTCGATCAATTTTTGTTTGAAACAAAGATGGGCTACTGTGATAACTTCTCTTCCGCTATGGTGGTGCTGCTGCGTTCGGCCGGCATTCCGGCCCGCTGGATAAAGGGTTATACGTCCGGTGAATATAAAGAAGCAGGGAACAAAAACGGCAGCATTTACGAAGTGACCAACAACAACGCCCATTCCTGGGTAGAGGTGTATTTCCCGGAACAGGGCTGGGTCACGTTTGAGCCGACTAAAGGGTTTATAAATCCGGCTGAGTTTGTTTCTTCAGACACAAAGGATTCCGGCAGCAAGAGCAGCAGCTCACCGGAGAAAACAAAAGAGCAGCAGAAAGAAGAGAAAAAACAGCCGAAAAAAGAGGAAAAACAAAAGGAAAAACGGGAGCCAGCTGGTTCTAAAAAGCCGTCCGCTTCACATGCAAATGCCGGTGCGGGCTGGTATGTAGGACTTGCAATTCTCGCAGTCCTCCTGTTGACAGTAGTATTGCTGTATGTTTTCCGTTCGTTATGGATTCCTGTTTTCGTTGTGAGAAAATTGAAGCGGCGTAGCGATCAGTACGTGTTTTTTGAGGCGTATGGCGCGTTGCTGAAACAGCTGAAGAGAAGGGGACTGTCGAAACGAGACAGTGAAACGCTGCGTGATTATGCAAAACGAATCGATGGAAAATTCGGCTCGGAAGACATGTCAAAGCTGACATTATGCTATGAACGGGCGCTTTACAGAAATGAAGATTCGGCTGCGCTTTGGATTGAATCCAGAGAGTTATGGGAAAATTTAATTAAAAGAAGATGGTCTTGACCGCTTATCAACGTGTTGTTAGAATTAGTGAATATTATCGGAGTCTGGGAGCGAGTTGCCAGACTCCGACAAAACGGCCTTGCCAAGGAGGGCGGAGGAAGCTTCATATCTGTCCTCGTTTTTTTCTGTGTCAAAAAACTTAGAGGAGATTAGGTGACAACCATGACAAAGTTAGTGAATGAAATGATTCTTGTCCTTGATTTCGGTAGTCAGTATAACCAGCTGATTACACGCCGTATCCGTGAATTCGGTGTATACAGCGAACTGCATCCCCATACATTGACGGCTGAAGAAATTAAAGAAATGAATCCAAAAGGAATTATTTTATCCGGCGGTCCAAACAGTGTGTATGATGAAAACTCTTTCCGCTGTGACGAAAAAATCTTCGAGCTTGATATTCCTGTTTTGGGAATTTGCTACGGCATGCAGCTGATGACTCATTACCTTGGCGGTAAAGTTGAAGCGGCAAGCCAGCGTGAATACGGGAAAGCAAACATCCACATCGAAGGCACACCTGATTTGTTCAAAGACCTTCCGCACGAACAAGTGGTTTGGATGAGCCATGGCGATTTGGTTGTAGAAGTTCCTGAAGGCTTCACGGTTGACGCGACAAGCCATCACTGCCCGAATTCAGCGATGAGCAAAGCCGATAAAAAATGGTACGGTGTTCAGTTCCACCCGGAAGTGCGCCACTCTGAATACGGTAATGATCTTCTGAAAAACTTCGTATTCGGTGTTTGCGATTGTGAAGGCAAATGGTCAATGGAGAACTTTATCGAAATCGAAATGCAAAAAATCCGTGAAACGGTCGGAGACAAACAGGTTCTTTGCGCGCTAAGCGGCGGCGTTGATTCCTCGGTTGTTGCTGTTTTGATTCATAAAGCAATCGGCGACCAGCTGACTTGTATCTTTGTAGACCATGGTCTTCTTCGTAAAGGCGAGGCAGAAGGTGTTATGAAAACATTCAGCGAAGGCTTTAACATGAACGTGATTAAAGTAGACGCAAAAGACAGATTCTTAAATAAATTAAAAGGCGTTTCTGACCCTGAGCAAAAACGCAAAATCATCGGTAATGAATTCATTTACGTGTTCGATGATGAGGCGGACAAGCTCAAAGGCATCGACTACCTTGCACAAGGAACGCTTTACACTGATATCATCGAGAGCGGTACTGCAACGGCGCAAACGATCAAATCTCACCACAATGTAGGCGGGCTTCCTGAAGACATGCAGTTTGAACTGATCGAGCCGTTAAACACGCTATTCAAAGACGAAGTGCGCGCGCTTGGCACAGAGCTCGGCATTCCGGATGAAATTGTATGGCGCCAGCCTTTCCCAGGACCGGGCCTCGGAATCCGCGTCCTTGGCGAAGTTACAGAAGAAAAACTGGAAATCGTTCGTGAATCAGATGCGATTTTGCGTGAAGAAGTAGCAAATCATGGATTAGAGCGTGATATCTGGCAATACTTCACAGTTCTTCCTGACATCCGCAGCGTTGGTGTTATGGGTGACGCAAGAACGTATGATTACACAATCGGAATCCGCGCCGTTACATCAATCGACGGCATGACATCTGACTGGGCGCGTATCCCGTGGGATGTGCTTGAAGTCATTTCTACACGTATCGTAAACGAAGTGAAGCACATTAACCGCGTGGTGTACGATATTACAAGTAAGCCGCCTGCGACGATTGAGTGGGAATAATAAATAAGTAATGGAGACCATCTTTTAGGCGATTTTGCCAAGAAGATGGTTTTTTCTGTTTATTACGAACAAAATCGAATTCCATTCGACTATTGTTCGTTATTTATATTGTCAATTCAAAATGAAGTTGGTACAATAGACACAGAAATCAAATAAGATGAATTCGTATAATCGCGGGGATATGGCTCGCAAGTCTCTACCAAGCTACCGTAAATGGCTTGACTACGTAAACATTTCTTTCGTTTGATATATAAATAAAACACGTTTATTTATTCAAACTGAAATCCGTCTGTAGTCAAGCGTCCCAAACTATATTGGGGCGTTTTTTATTTGGCGTTTTCAGGACAGAATAAATAGAAAAGAGTGAAGGGAGCAAATAGCTTGAAAACGTTTTTTCAGTTTGATGAGCTGGGCACCAGCTATCGCAATGAAATCATTGGCGGATTAACAACTTTTTTATCTATGGCATATATTCTGTTCGTCAATCCGATTACACTTGCTTTGGAGAGCGTGAAAGATTTTCCGGAGGCGCTGAGAATCGACCAAGGTGCGGTCTTTACGGCGACAGCGCTTGCGTCTGCAGCAGGCTGTATTTTAATGGGATTGATAGCGAGATATCCGATCGCCATTGCGCCTGGTATGGGGCTCAACGCATTTTTTGCGTTTTCTGTCGTCCTTGGGATGGGCATTTCCTGGCAGGCAGCTTTGTCTGGTGTGTTTATTTCAGGTCTTATTTTTGTTGCTCTTTCTTTAACAGGTTTTCGAGAAAAAATCATCAACGCCATTCCGCCTGAGCTGAAATTGGCAGTCGGCGCGGGGATCGGCCTGTTTATTACATTTGTTGGATTGCAAGGGTCAGGAATCATTGCAGCGAACCCTTCTACACTGGTCACCATCGGAAACATTCACAGTGGTCCTGTGCTGTTAACGGTTTTCGGTGTGATTGTAACGGTTATTTTAATGGTGCTTCGCGTGAATGCGGGCGTGTTTATCGGGATGCTGTTAACAGCGGTTGCCGGCATGATTTTCGGTTTGGTTCCGGTACCGTCTCAAATCATCGGTAGTGTGCCAAGCCTTGCGCCGACTTTCGGACAAGCTTGGATTCACCTGCCGGAGATTTTCTCCGTACAAATGCTGATCGTCATTTTAACGTTCCTGTTTGTCGGATTTTTTGATACAGCGGGTACACTTGTTGCTGTGGCAACGCAAGCTGGTTTAATGAAGGAAAACAAATTGCCGCGTGCGGGCCGTGCGCTATTAGCTGATTCATCTTCTATTGTGATCGGAGCCGTGCTTGGTACGTCTACAACAACTTCTTACGTTGAATCAAGCTCAGGTGTCGCTGCGGGTGCCCGTTCAGGATTTGCGGCAATTGTAACAGGTATTCTCTTTTTACTGGCTACGTTTTTCTCACCGCTCTTGTCAGTCGTTACATCAAACGTAACAGCGCCGGCACTGATCATTGTTGGTGCACTGATGGTTGCGCCGCTTGGCAAAATCGCTTGGGATAAGTTCGAAGTGGCCGTTCCTGCTTTCCTTACCATGATCATGATGCCGTTAACGTACAGCATTGCGACCGGAATTGCCATCGGATTTATTTTCTATCCGATTACAATGGTGTGCAAAGGGAGAGCCAAAGAGGTTCATCCGATTATGTACGGGCTGTTTGCTGTATTTATCCTGTACTTTATCTTCTTAAAATAAGGAATAAGACCAGCTGCCTCGGCAGCTGGTTTTTTTGTTGCAAAAGGTAAAACCATATCATATGATATACCGTCATGTAGATGTGCCGCCGGCCTCAGTGAAAAGGAAATGACTTGACTGTTCAGGAAGGCTTCGGTACCTTATATAAGTGTTTTATTTTCTTACTGAATGGTATTCCGCCGTATTTTTTTGATAGGAGTTGCTAACATGACGGAAGAAAGAAAAGAAACGTTTGAAGAAGAAGTCAACCAGAGTGAAAGAATAGATGCAAATGAAGAACCGCTATCGAGAATGTCCAGAAATGCGAGCAGGCAAAGCAAGCAGAAGCAAAAACAAAAGCAGAAACCGCACCAGGGACGCGGTGTATCAACTGCTAAAGACAAGCTTGCGTCTATATGGGCAGCCATCAACAGATATTGCGTTTTTGCGTTCTCGATTTTGAAATCACCGGCGAAAACCGTCGTAGCGGATGGTTTTTCTCATTATAAGTATGGTCTGATATCAATGCTAATATTCAGTATGATCTTTTCAATCGGGAACTGGTTTCAGTTAAAGGCGAGCTGGAATCGGCCGCTCGGTTTCGGAGAACGCCACCACGCTTTTTATGACGGGTTTTTAGTCGTTCTTGTGTATTTGCTTCTCTTTTTCGCGGTGATGGTCTTAGCCGTATGGGCCGTCTCCCGCTATATGATGAATGAGAAGGTGACGTTTCGGGAAGTGGCTGCCGGTTTGGGTTCCTTGCTTGTACCGGTAATTGCTGTTTCAATCCTTTGGTTAATCTTTGCCATCGTAAATATTCCGATGCTGACAGTTCTGTTTACAGTGCTAATCTTGTTTTCGATCTTTTTTGTGATGGCGCTGTATGTGCAGCGTCTGCATCAGGCGGCACAGGATGCACCGATTGACTATATCTATTGTGTATTTGCTGTGGTTGCGATAGCGCTGCTGTTTGCGGCGGTGACTTGGCCGTTGATTTCTGAATATTTCACGGCGTCGCTCATTCCGCTTTAATGAAAAAACCGGCTGTTGATAGCCGGTTTTTTCATGTCACAATTTTTACAAATATATCTAAAAAACATAGTTGATTTGTAGGATTAACCCATGTATGATAAGGAAAATGCTGTAAAACGTCCAGCGCACAAACCTTTATGTTTAAGGAGGATGATGGACATGGCTCATTTACTTCGCCGAGCGATTAATCAAAAGAAACAATTTTTAAAAACCAAATTACTGCTCTCGGAATTTTATCAGGGTAGAGGGGAACAGCTGGCTGATTATACGCTGAGTGAGCTTGAGAAAGAATACAAGTCCCTTCTGAAAATGAAAAAAGAGATCTGACAATATATGAGAAGAGTTGAGTCTGCTGAAAAGCGGGCTTTTTATTTTGATTTTGAAAAGGTGAGAAAGAGGGTAAGCTACTACTGTTCAATCTCATAAAGCGTGTCGAAATATTTTCCTGAGGCTTACAGCCTCAGCTCATTGTAAACGACTCATTTCTCTAGTAGAATATGAATGCTTTATGCAAGCTGAAGAGTAGGGGGATGAAATAAAATGATGCAAACCATCTTATCAAATGGGTTAGCCATGGTTCTCATAATTCTCATTATTAATATTGTCTATGTGTCATTTTTTACAATAAGAATGATATTAACACTAAAAGGCCAGCGTTATTTAGCGGCCGGCATCAGTACGATTGAGATATTGGTTTATGTGACAGGGCTGAGTCTGGTGCTTGATAACTTAGACCAAATTCAAAATGTGATTGCGTACGCGCTCGGTTACGGTCTTGGCGTGATTGTCGGCATGAAAATAGAAGAAAAATTGGCGCTTGGCTATATTATGGTCAATGTGATTACGAAGGAGCTTGATCTTGATCTTCCGAGGCAGCTCCGTGAAAAAGGCTATGGCGTGACAAACTGGGTGGTCGGAGGGCTTGAAGGCGACCGCACTGCCCTTCAGATTTTGACGCCGAGAAGATATGAACTTCAGCTGTATGATACGATTAAAACACTTGATTCAAAAGCCTTTATTATTGCATATGAACCAAAAACAATCCATGGCGGCTTCTGGGTCAAAGCGGTGAAGAAGAGGAGAATTAAAGAATAATGGCAAAGCCCAAGAAGAAAAAGTTTGCAGTAACAGAGCAGCAAACGATTGATGCGGTGCTTCAGCAAATGAAAGAAGAAGGATATCTTCCTGTAAGGCGAATGGAAGAGCCTATTTTTATGGAGAAAAAGGAAAATGGGTCAATTCAGATTGTTCCGTGCGGGAAAAAAATCGTATTTGAAGGGAAATTGATCTAAAACACGAACATTAGTAGAATGAATTTTTGTATTGTTCGATAATATCGTTGACATTATCCATGTCCGTTGTTAAGATAAACATGAAATCAAAACACGACCTCATATAATCTTGGGAATATGGCCCATAAGTTTCTACCCGGCAACCGTAAATTGCCGGACTATGCAGGAAAGTGATCGATAAAACTGACATGGATATATCGCAGAAGCGAACGACTGACGATACATGTACCATGCCCGGTTTGTATTGCTTCCTCATAAGTGCAATGCAGAGCGGGTATTTTTTATTTTCTGAAAACAAAAGCATTAGAAGGTGGGGACAGAATGCAGCCGCTAGTAGGAATCATCATGGGAAGCACTTCCGATTGGGAGACAATGAAAAACGCATGCGACATACTTGACGAACTTAATGTTCCGTACGAAAAAAAGGTCGTTTCCGCTCATCGGACGCCTGATTTGATGTTTGAATACGCTGAAACTGCGAGAGAAAGAGGCATCAAGGTGATTATCGCCGGTGCCGGAGGAGCGGCCCATCTTCCGGGGATGACGGCTGCGAAAACAACTCTTCCGGTCATTGGAGTCCCGGTTCAGTCCAAGGCGCTGAATGGGCTGGATTCACTTCTGTCTATCGTGCAAATGCCAGGAGGCGTGCCGGTTGCGACAACAGCCATCGGCAAAGCGGGCGCTGTGAACGCCGGTCTGTTAGCGGCGCAAATTTTGTCAGCTTTTGACGAAGATCTTGCCCGTAAGCTGGATGAGAGAAGAGAAAGTACAAAACAGACGGTGTTAGAAAGCAGTGATCAGCTTGTCTAAACAAATCATCTATCCGGGAGCTGTCATCGGAATGATTGGCGGCGGCCAGCTTGGAAAAATGATGGCTGTTTCCGCCAAACAAATGGGGTATAAAGTCGCGGTCATTGATCCGGTGAAAGATTCGCCGTGCGGGCAGGTTGCGGATATCGAAATTACAGCTCATTATAATGACCGTGAAGCGATTCGAAAATTGGCTGACGTCAGCGACATCATCACTTATGAGTTTGAAAACATTGACTATGATGCGCTGCATTGGCTAAAAGGTCATGCGTATCTCCCGCAAGGAAGTGAGCTGCTGCTCATTACCCAAAACCGTGAAACGGAGAAAAAGGCAATTCAAGCCGCGGGTTGTGCAGTCGCGCCGTACAGCATCGTCAAAACAGATGATGAACTGAAACAGGCGGTACAGGAGCTAGGGCTTCCAGCAGTACTGAAAACATGCCGCGGCGGATACGACGGCAAAGGCCAATTTGTGATCAAGGAAGAGGCGCAAATTGAGCATGCTGCAGCTCTTTTAGAACACGGAATTTGCATTCTCGAAAGCTGGGTTTCTTTTAAAATGGAACTGTCGGTTATCGTCGTCAGATCGGTAAACGGTGAAATTTCAACATTTCCGGCAGCTGAGAACATTCACCATAACAATATTCTTTTCCAAAGCATCGTGCCTGCACGGGTGGAGGAAGGGATTCAGAAGAAGGCTGCTGATTTGGCCGTTAAGCTTGCAGACGAGCTTAACCTTGTCGGACCGCTTGCTGTTGAGATGTTCCTGACAGAAGACGGAGAGCTTTTGGTCAATGAACTGGCGCCAAGACCGCACAATTCAGGGCATTATACACTGGATCTTTGCGAAACGAGCCAGTTTGAACAGCATATCAGAGCGGTATGCGGCCTTCCGCTCGGGAAAACAGATTTGCTGAAGCCGGGTATGATGGTGAATCTTCTCGGCGATGAAGTGAAGCTTGTTGAGGAAGAACCGGAGCTTTTAAAAGAAGCAAAGCTATATATATACGGGAAACATGAAATTAAAAAAGGCCGCAAGATGGGGCATATTACATTTATGAAGCAACCTGAAGACCATTGGATTCAGGAGATCACAAATAAATGGATGAATAGAGACGGAGGACAAGCTGAATGATTGAACGTTATTCAAGACCTGAAATGTCTGCGATTTGGACGGATGAAAACAGATTTCAAGCATGGCTGGAGGTGGAGATTCTTGCCTGTGAAGCGTGGGCGGAGCTTGGCGTCATTCCGAAAGAAGACGTAAAGGTCATGCGTGAGAACGCGTCATTTGACATCAACCGCATTTTAGAAATCGAACAGGACACGCGCCATGACGTTGTCGCTTTTACACGCGCCGTTTCCGAATCACTGGGGGAAGAAAGAAAATGGGTGCACTACGGTTTAACGTCAACTGACGTTGTAGATACGGCTCTTTCTTACTTATTAAAACAGGCAAACGACATTCTGCTCAAGGACCTTGAGAGATTTGTTGACATAATAAAAGAAAAAGCGAAAGAGCATAAATACACAGTTATGATGGGGCGCACACACGGCGTACACGCTGAGCCGACAACGTTCGGTTTAAAACTTGCGCTTTGGCATGAGGAAATGAAACGGAATCTTGAGCGTTTTAAACAAGCGAAAGCAGGCATTGAGGTTGGGAAGATTTCCGGCGCGGTCGGCACGTATGCGAACATTGACCCATTTGTAGAGCAATATGTTTGTGAGAAGCTCGGATTGAAAGCAGCACCGATTTCAACTCAAACCCTTCAGCGTGACCGCCATGCTGACTATATGGCGACACTTGCTTTGATCGCGACAAGCATCGAAAAATTCGCAGTGGAAATTCGCGGACTGCAAAAGAGTGAAACACGCGAAGTTGAAGAATTTTTCGCGAAAGGGCAAAAGGGTTCATCTGCGATGCCGCACAAAAGAAATCCGATTGGCTCTGAAAACATGACAGGCATGGCACGTGTGATACGCGGCTACATGATGACAGCTTACGAAAATGTTCCTTTATGGCATGAGCGCGATATTTCTCATTCTTCAGCAGAACGGATTATTCTTCCGGATGCGACAATCGCGCTGAACTACATGCTGAACCGCTTCTCTAACATCGTGAAGAATTTAACGGTTTTCCCGGAAAACATGAAGCGCAACATGGATCGCACGCTCGGCCTTATCTACTCTCAGCGCGTGCTGCTTGCTTTGATTGACACAGGCCTGACTCGCGAAGAAGCATATGACACAGTGCAGCCGAAAGCAATGGAGGCATGGGAAAAACAAGTGCCGTTCCGTAAGCTTGTGGAAGCGGAAGAAAAAATCACGTCACGTCTTTCTCCTGAAAAAATTGCTGACTGCTTTGATTACAACTATCATCTGAAAAATGTTGATCTGATCTTTGAACGTTTAGGTTTAGCATAGAAGAAGCTTTTAGGCGGCTTCTTCTATGCTGTCTTAGTTTGAAAATTCCCAACATTCGGGTTAGGAGGCCTTCCGTGAATATTGTGAAGAATGAACTTTTATACGAAGGAAAAGCAAAAAAGATCTACAAAACCGATGACGAAAACACGCTGTATGTCGTGTATAAAGACTCCGCCACTGCTTTTAACGGTGAGAAAAAAGCAGAAATCAGCGGAAAAGGGCGCTTGAATAACGAAATCTCAAGCCTCATTTTCAAACACCTTCATGCTAAGGGCATTAACAACCACTTTATCGAGCGTATTTCGGAAACGGAGCAGCTCATTAAGAAGGTAACGATTGTGCCGCTTGAAGTCGTCGTCAGAAATGTTGTGGCAGGAAGCATGTCCAAACGTCTCGGCATTCCAGAAGGCACGGAGCTTGAACAGCCGATAATCGAGTTTTACTACAAGGATGACGCGCTGGGTGATCCGCTCATCACAGAGGATCATATTTGGCTGTTGAAAGCGGCGACTTCTGAGCAGGTAGCATCCATTAAGTCCATTACAAAAACAGTAAATGAAGAGCTTCAAGCCATTTTTGACGATTGTCATGTCAGATTAATAGATTTCAAGCTTGAATTCGGTTTAGATGCAGACGGGCAAGTGCTTTTGGCGGATGAAATTTCACCTGACACATGCCGCTTGTGGGATAAAGATACGAACGAAAAGCTGGACAAAGATTTATTTAGACGCAATTTGGGAAGCTTAACCGACGCATACGAAGAGATTTTCAAAAGACTGGGAGGCATTCATCATGTATAAAGTAAAAGTTTATGTCAGCTTAAAAGAAAGTGTACTAGATCCACAAGGGAGTGCTGTCCAGCATGCCTTGCACAGTATGACTTATAACGAAGTTCAAGATGTGCGTATCGGAAAATACATGGAGCTTACCATTGAAAAATCTGACCGGGACCTTGACGTGCTCGTGAAAGAAATGTGCGAAAAACTTCTAGCGAATACAGTGATTGAAGATTACAGATACGAAGTTGAGGAGGTAGTCGCACAGTGAAATTTGCGGTGATTGTGTTACCCGGCTCCAACTGTGATATCGATATGTATCATGCTGTAAAGGATGAGCTCGGCCATGAAGTGGAATACGTCTGGCATGAGGAAACAAGCCTTGAAGGCTTCGACGGCGTGTTAATTCCGGGAGGATTTTCTTACGGCGATTACTTGAGATGCGGTGCTATCGCCCGATTTGCGAATATTATGCCAGCTGTCAAACAGGCGGCGGCTGAAGGGAAACCAGTTCTTGGCGTCTGCAACGGATTCCAGATTTTACAGGAGCTTGGCCTTCTGCCAGGCGCAATGAGACGCAACAAAGATCTGAAGTTCATTTGCCGTCCGGTTGAATTAATTGTACAAAACGATGAGACATTATTTACATCTTCCTATGAAAAAGGCCAATCGATTACCATCCCGGTTGCCCATGGTGAAGGAAATTTCTACTGTGATGACGAAACGCTTGCTTCATTGAAAGAGAACAATCAAATTGCTTTCACATACGGCTCCAATATTAACGGGAGTGTCAGCGACATTGCCGGTGTCGTGAATGAGAAAGGCAACGTATTAGGCATGATGCCTCACCCTGAGCGCGCGGTCGATGAACTGCTTGGAAGCGCCGACGGTCTTACATTGTTTCAGTCTATCGTGAAAAATTGGAGGGAAACTCATGTCACTACTGCTTGAACCAAGTAAAGAACAAATAAAAGAAGAGAAACTGTATCAGCAAATGGGTGTCAGTGATGATGAGTTTGCATTGATTGAATCCATTCTTGGCAGATTGCCGAACTACACAGAAATCGGAATTTTTTCTGTCATGTGGTCAGAGCATTGCAGCTACAAAAACTCAAAGCCGATTCTGCGTAAATTCCCGACAAGCGGCGAGCGGGTGCTGCAAGGTCCGGGGGAAGGCGCTGGAATCGTTGATATCGGTGACAACCAAGCGGTTGTGTTCAAAATTGAATCGCATAACCATCCATCAGCCATTGAACCGTACCAAGGTGCTGCGACTGGCGTAGGCGGCATAATCCGTGACGTTTTCTCAATGGGGGCCCGTCCAATCGCTGTATTGAACTCTCTTCGATTTGGTGAACTGACTTCACCGCGTGTGAAGTACTTGTTTGAAGAAGTAGTAGCGGGTATTGCCGGATACGGCAACTGTATCGGCATCCCGACAGTCGGCGGAGAAGTGCAGTTTGACAGCAGCTATGAAGGAAATCCGCTCGTCAACGCAATGTGTGTCGGTTTAATCAACCATGAAGACATCAAAAAAGGCCAGGCGAAGGGTGTCGGCAACACAGTCATGTACGTAGGGGCAAAAACGGGGCGTGACGGAATCCACGGCGCTACGTTTGCTTCTGAAGAAATGTCTGATTCGTCTGAAGAAAAACGCTCTGCTGTTCAAGTCGGCGATCCGTTTATGGAGAAGCTTTTGCTTGAAGCATGTCTAGAAGTCATCCAATGTGATGCGTTAGTCGGTATTCAGGATATGGGAGCTGCCGGTTTAACAAGCTCAAGTGCCGAAATGGCAAGTAAAGCCGGCTCTGGTATTGAGATGAATCTTGACCTGATTCCTCAGCGTGAAACAGGCATGACTGCATATGAAATGATGCTTTCTGAATCACAGGAACGGATGCTTTTGGTCATCGAGCGCGGACGTGAGCAGGAAATCATTGATATTTTTGACAAATACGATCTTGAAGCAGTTTCTGTCGGACGCGTGACAGATGATAAAATGCTTCGCCTGACACATAAAGGAGAGGTAGTGTGTGAGCTGCCTGTTGATGCCTTGGCAGAAGAAGCGCCGGTTTACCACAAGCCATCTCAAGAACCAGCATACTACCGCGAATTTTTAGAGACGGATGTTCCGGCTCCTCAAATTGATGATGCGAATGAAACGCTAAAAGCCCTTCTCCAGCAGCCGACGATCGCAAGCAAAGAGTGGGTTTACGATCAGTATGACTACATGGTGCGGACGAATACAGTTGTCGCTCCTGGGTCTGATGCGGGTGTTCTCAGAATCCGCGGAACGAAAAAGGCACTGGCGATGACGACAGACTGTAACGCCCGTTATCTCTATCTCGATCCTGAAGTAGGCGGGAAAATCGCTGTCGCTGAAGCGGCGCGCAACATCATTTGCTCAGGCGCAGAACCGCTTGCAGTCACAGATAACCTTAACTTCGGAAACCCTGAGAAACCGGAAATCTTCTGGCAGATCGAAAAAGCGGCTGACGGCATCAGCGAGGCGTGCAATGTTCTCAGCACACCGGTTATCGGCGGAAACGTTTCACTTTTTAACGAATCAAACGGAACGGCGATCTACCCGACACCTGTTATCGGCATGGTCGGCTTAATTCAAGATACAGCACACATTACAACACAGCATTTCAAACAAGCGGGAGATCTTGTATATGTGATTGGCGAAACAAAACCTGAGTTTGCCGGAAGCGAGCTGCAAAAAATGACAGAAGGCAATATTTACGGAAAAGCACCGCAAATTGATCTTGATGTAGAACTGTCACGCCAAAGAGCTTTGCTTGATGCGATTAAAAAAGGCTTTGTTCAATCTGCGCATGATGTGTCTGAAGGCGGTTTAGGCGTAGCGATTGCAGAAAGTGTCATGACGACAGAAAATCTTGGCGCGAACGTGACTGTTGAAGGCGAAGCAGCATTATTATTCTCAGAATCTCAATCCCGCTTCGTCGTTTCAGTGAAAAAAGAACATCAAGCAGCGTTTGAAGCAGCTGTGAAAGATGCAGTTCATATCGGTGAGGTAACAGCTGATGGTCTTCTGGCGATTCAAAACCAAGACGGACAACAATTGATTCATGCGCAAACGAAAGAGCTTGAGCGCGCATGGAAAGGAGCTATCCCATGTTTGCTGAAATCAAAGGCTTAAATGAAGAGTGCGGCGTATTTGGGATTTGGGGACATGAAGAAGCCCCGCAAATCACCTATTACGGCCTCCACAGCCTCCAGCACCGAGGACAGGAAGGCGCGGGCATTGTAGCAACTGACGGTGAAAAACTAACGGCGCACAAAGGCCAAGGGCTGATCACTGAAGTGTTTCAAAATGGCGAGCTCAGCAAAGTAAAGGGAAAAGGCGCAATCGGGCACGTTCGGTATGCGACGGCTGGAGGCGGCGGATACGAAAATGTACAGCCGCTCCTCTTCCGTTCCCAAAACAATGGCAGTCTGGCGCTTGCCCATAATGGAAACCTTGTCAACGCCACTCAGCTGAAGCAGCAGCTCGAAAATCAAGGGAGCATTTTTCAAACCTCTTCGGACACAGAGGTGTTGGCTCACCTGATCAAAAGAAGCGGACACTTCACACTGAAGGATCAAATAAAAAACTCGCTTTCCATGCTGAAAGGCGCCTACGCATTCCTGATCATGACTGAGACAGAAATGATTGTGGCGCTTGACCCGAACGGGCTTAGGCCGCTATCCATCGGCATGCTGGGCGACGCTTATGTCGTCGCATCAGAAACATGCGCATTTGATGTCGTCGGCGCAACGTATCTTCGTGAGGTAGAACCGGGTGAAATGCTGATCATCAATGATGAAGGCATGAAATCAGAACGATTCTCTATGAATATCAACCGTTCCATTTGCAGCATGGAGTATATCTATTTCTCCAGGCCTGACAGTAATATTGACGGTATTAATGTGCATAGTGCGCGTAAAAACCTTGGGAAAATGCTGGCTCAGGAATCCGCAGTTGAAGCTGATGTCGTAACAGGGGTTCCGGATTCCAGTATTTCAGCTGCGATCGGCTATGCGGAAGCGACAGGCATCCCGTATGAGCTGGGCTTAATCAAAAACCGCTATGTCGGCAGAACGTTTATTCAGCCATCTCAGGCTCTGCGCGAGCAAGGTGTCAGAATGAAGCTATCTGCTGTTCGCGGGGTTGTAGAAGGAAAACGCGTCGTTATGGTAGATGACTCTATCGTGCGTGGAACAACAAGCCGCCGGATTGTCACCATGCTCAGAGAAGCGGGTGCAACAGAGGTGCATGTGAAAATCAGTTCACCGCCGATCGCTCATCCGTGCTTTTACGGCATTGATACGTCCACACATGAAGAACTGATCGCGTCCTCCCATTCAGTTGAAGAAATCCGTCAGGAAATCGGGGCGGACACCCTCTCATTTTTGAGTGTGGAAGGGCTGCTGAAAGGCATCGGCAGAACATACGATGACTCGAATTGCGGACAGTGTCTCGCTTGCTTTACAGGTAAATATCCAACTGAAATTTATCAGGATACAGTGCTTCCTCATGTAAAAGAAGCAGTATTAACCAAATAAAACTTGAAAATGACATAAAGGCAGCGCAGTTCGGCTGCCTTTCTCTTTCTGCCCTCGTTTGGGGAGATATTTTGAAAAGCGCCTTAAAGGAGTGAATAGGATGTCTGAAGCATATAAAAACGCAGGAGTTGACATCGAAGCCGGATATGAAGCTGTAAAACGAATGAAAAAACATGTGGAGCGCACAAAACGGCTTGGCGTTATGGGCAGCCTTGGCGGTTTTGGCGGCATGTTTGACCTGTCTGAGCTTTCTTATCAAAAACCTGTTTTAATTTCGGGAACGGACGGTGTCGGCACGAAATTAAAGCTCGCTTTTTCCATCGATAAGCATGACACGATTGGTGTTGACGCTGTTGCGATGTGTGTCAATGATGTACTGGCACAAGGCGCAGAGCCGCTGTTTTTCCTCGATTATTTAGCGGTCGGCAAAGCGGACCCTATAAAAATTGAGCAGATCGTGCAAGGTGTGGCGAACGGCTGTGAGCAGTCAGGCTCAGCCTTAGTGGGCGGTGAGACGGCTGAAATGCCGGGACTATATACAGCTGATGAATACGATATCGCCGGTTTCTCAGTCGGAGTGGCGGAAAAGGACAAAATCGTCACTGGAGAAAACATCAAGGAAGGCCATCTTTTGGTCGGTCTCAGCTCCAGCGGCCTTCACAGCAACGGATTTTCCCTTGTGAGAAAATTGCTGCTGGATGATGCGGAGCTGGATCTTGATACAACATACGAACCGTTTGACCGCCCGCTTGGCGAGGAGCTGCTTGAACCGACAAAAATTTACGTGAAGCCTGTGCTTGCTGCGGTGAAAAGCGGAAAAGTCGACGGCATGGCTCACGTAACAGGCGGAGGGTTTATCGAAAATATCCCGCGTATGCTTCCAGAAGGCTTAAGTGCAGAAATCGATCACGGCTCATGGCCGATTCCGCCGATTTTCTCTTTCCTTCAAGAGTACGGCAAGCTGAAGGAAGAAGACATGTTCAACGTCTTTAATATGGGCATCGGCTTTGTGTTGGCAGTTAAAGAAGAGAATCTGACAGATGTGATCGGAACGCTTGAAAGCCATGGTGAAAAAGCCTATTTGATCGGGCGTGTGAAACAAGGCGAAGGCGTCACATTCGGCGGTGCGGCGCTTTCATGAAAAAGTTTGCGGTATTCGCATCCGGAAACGGTTCAAACTTCGAAGCCATCGTTACGCGTTTAAAAGAGGAGAACTGGGATGCGTCCGTATCGCTTCTCGTTTGCGACAAACCGCAGGCGAAAGTCATCGAACGGGCGGAAACATTCCACATTCCATCCTTTGCATTTGAGCCGAAGTCTTATGAAAACAAGGCCGCATTTGAACGGGCCATTATCGAACAGCTTCATCTCCATGACGTTGAATTGATTGTTCTTGCCGGTTATATGAGGCTGATAGGTGATACGCTGCTTGAGGCATACGGAGGAAAAATCATTAACATTCACCCGTCACTTCTTCCGGCGTTTCCCGGGATCGACGCAGTCGGGAAGGCGTACCGCGCGGGCGTGAAGGTTGCAGGAATCACTGTGCATTATGTCGATGAAGGAATGGATACAGGCCCGATCATCGCTCAAAAGGCAATCGAAATTGACGAACATGATACTTTGGAAACAATTGAACAGCGGATTCACAAGCTTGAGCATAAATGGTATCCGAGTGTAATTAAACAGCTATTAGCATTAAATAACAGAGGTGAGAAGGCATGACTATTAAACGTGCATTAATCAGTGTTTCAGATAAAACAAATCTCGTTCCTTTCGTAAAAGAACTGACAGAGCTTGGCGTTGAAGTGATTTCAACAGGCGGAACGAAAAAGCTTCTTCAAGAAAACGGTGTGAACGTCATCGGAATTTCTGAAGTGACAGGCTTTCCTGAAATTATGGACGGACGGCTCAAAACACTTCACCCGAATATTCACGGCGGTCTTCTGGCAGTTCGCGGCAATGAAGAGCATATGGCGCAGATCAATGAACACGGAATTCAGCCGATCGACCTCGTTGTGGTCAATCTCTATCCATTTAAAGAAACCATTTCTAAAGAAGATGTCACATATGAAGAAGCAATCGAAAATATCGACATCGGCGGACCGGGCATGCTGCGTGCGGCATCAAAAAACCATCAGGATGTGACGGTTATCGTTGATCCAGCGGATTACAGCCCTGTTCTGAATCAAATCAAAGAAGAAGGCGGCGTATCCCTTCAGAAAAAACGCGAGCTGGCGGCAAAAGTATTCCGACATACTGCGGCATATGACGCACTGATCGCTGACTATCTGACAAACGTTGTCGGTGAAAAAGAACCTGAACAATTCACTGTAACATTTGAGAAAAAACAATCGCTTCGCTACGGGGAAAACCCGCATCAGGAAGCAACATTCTATCAAACAGCACTTCCTGTCAAAGGCTCCATTGCGCAAGCGGAACAGCTTCACGGCAAAGAGCTTTCTTACAACAACATTAAAGACGCAGATGCGGCAGTTCAAATCGTCCGTGAATTTACTGAGCCGGCTGCAGTTGCCGTCAAGCATATGAATCCATGCGGCGTTGGAACAGGAAAAACAATTTCAGAAGCCTTCAACAGAGCGTTTGAAGCGGATCAAACATCTATCTTCGGCGGCATTATCGCCCTGAACCGTGAAGTGGACAAGGCAACTGCCGAAGCGCTTCACAACATTTTCTTAGAAATTATCATTGCGCCTTCATTCAGCCAAGAAGCACTTCACATCCTGACTGCGAAGAAAAATCTTCGTCTGCTGACGCTTGATGTGACAGCTGCCGTTCAAAAAGAAAAGCAGCTGACATCCGTTCAAGGCGGGCTGCTGACTCAGGATTTGGATATGCACGGGTTTGATGATGCTGAGATCAACATCCCAACGAAGAGAGAGCCGAACGAGCAAGAGTGGGAAGACTTGAAGCTTGCTTGGAAAGTCGTGAAGCATGTGAAATCAAATGCGATCGTTCTCGCGAAAGACAACATGACAGTCGGCGTGGGAGCAGGCCAAATGAATCGCGTCGGATCAGCGAAAATTGCCATTGACCAAGCAGGTGAAAAAGCGAAAGGCAGCGCACTTGGATCTGATGCATTTTTCCCAATGCCGGATACTGTCGAAGAAGCGGCAAAAGCGGGCATTACGGCTATCATTCAGCCGGGGGGATCTGTACGTGATGAGGATTCCATCAAAAAAGCAGATGAGTACGGCATTGCCATGGTATTCACCGGCATTAGACACTTCAAACATTAAGGGGATGAAAACGACGTGAATGTATTCATTATCGGTAAAGGCGGAAGAGAACATACGCTGGCATGGAAGGCGGCGCAAAGCAGCCTCGTAGAAAATGTATTTGCCGCCCCAGGAAATGACGGGATGGCAGCTTCCGCACAGCTAGTAAACATTGAGGAAAGCGACCACGCCGGGCTTGTCTCGTTTGCAAAAGAACATCAGGTCGGCCTGACTATTGTCGGGCCAGAGGTTCCTTTAATAGAAGGTCTGGTGGATGAATTTGAAAAAGCTGGTCTTCCTGTATTCGGTCCGTCAAAAGCTGCTGCGATCATTGAAGGCAGCAAACAGTTCGCTAAAGATTTAATGAAGAAATATGGCATCCCGACCGCAGAATACGACACATTTACATCCTTTGAAGAGGCAAAGGCATATGTGCAGGAAAAAGGCGCTCCGATTGTCATAAAAGCAGATGGACTTGCGGCCGGTAAAGGCGTTACAGTTGCCATGACAGAGGAAGAAGCAATTGCATGTCTGCATGATTTCCTTGAGGATGAAAAATTCGGTGATGCGAGCGCGTCTGTTGTCATTGAAGAATTTCTTTCAGGCGAAGAATTTTCTCTAATGGCATTCGTCAAGGGAGAAAAGGTGTATCCAATGGTGATTGCCCAAGATCACAAGCGGGCGTTTGACGGAGACAAAGGCCCAAATACAGGCGGAATGGGCGCTTACTCGCCAGTTCCGCAAATTTCGGAAGAAACCGTCCGCCATGCGGTAGAAACCATCGTCAAACCCGCCGCAAAAGCAATGGTACAAGAAGGCCGTTCCTTCACTGGCGTTTTATATGCGGGATTGATGCTTACTGAAAACGGCTCGAAGGTCATCGAATTTAATGCCCGTTTTGGCGATCCGGAAACACAGGTCGTGCTTCCGCGCATGGAATCTGATCTGGTACAGGTGCTTCTTGATCTTTTAGAAGATAAAGAAGTCGATTTGAAATGGAAGGATACCGCGGCTGTAAGTGTTGTGCTTGCTTCAGAAGGGTACCCGGAAAGCTACGCAAAAGGCACGCCGATAGGCAGCCTTGCAGCGGAAACGGAGCAGGTGGTTGTCTTCCATGCCGGAACGAAAGCAGAAGGCGGAGAGTTCGTCACAAACGGTGGACGCGTCGCCAATGTGGCGGCTTTTGATGACACATTTGAAGCGGCGAGAGATCGAGTGTACAAAGCCGTTGATGAGATCATCAAGCCGGGACTCTTTTTCAGAAAAGACATTGGGGCACGCGCGTTAAAGGCTGTCCAAAAATAAAGCGCAGAACCCCGCAGATTGAGCTGCGGGGTTTTTTGTTATACAAGAGCGGGGTGGTGTGCGGAAGAAGAAAGGACAACCAGCGTGGTGGGTTTACCGTGGGCTATCGAAGCGTCAATAAAATCTTCGAGCGTATGTACCGATTCTGTCACCACTTTTGTCACATAGCTGTACATGCCTGTAATGCGGTGGTTTTCTGTCACATCCGGATGCGCTGCGGCAAAGGCGGCGTAGTGTTTACAGCTTTTCGGCTCCATCAGGATAAAAGCCGTAACATGCTTGTTTAGTTTTTCGTAACAGATATTCGCGCTGTAGCCGGTAATCACTCCTTTGTCTTCCAGCTTCCTGACACGTTCCGCCGCGCTTGGCGGACTGAGGCCGACAAGCTTTCCCAACTCAACCATCGTTAATCTGCCATTTCGCTGTAAATGAGAGAGAATGTGAAGGTCTGTATCGTCCATTTTTTGGCTCCTTTATAAGTTTAGGTGAATTCGCAAAAATTCCTTCTATTATAAGGTGATGCTGATCATTTACCTTCATTGTAGCATATGGATGCCCTCTTATTCTTCCTATAATAAAGCCATCAACGGAGAGGAGGCATCATGTTGCCTGAATTGCAGCGTTCGATCACTTGGATACAAGGGACAGCATTAACGATTGGGGCCGTTTTAGGCTGTGGGATATTAATCCTGCCGTCTGTCACCGCTGACGCAGCCGGTCCCGCTTCTTTATTCGTTTGGGTGTTCATGTCTTTCTTGTCTTTTCTTCTTGTCGGCACACTGGCCCGTCTTGTGAAAATAGCCCCCAGCGCGGGAGGAATCACGGCTTACGTGCAGCTGGCTTTTCCGAAAAAAGCTGGAGCGGTTTTGGGCTGGATCATGTTAGGGTCCGTTCCAATCGGCGTTCCCGTCATCGCTTTAACTGGCGCGCATTACGTCAGTTACGTCACAGAGGCGTCGGATTGGCAGATTACTTTGATTGCGTGCTGTATGCTGGCTGTCTCCATTTTGCTTCATATGAGAGGCATCCAACTATCCGCAAACATCAGTATACTTGTTATTTGTGTCATCGTATTTCTGCTTGTCACTTCTGTTGCCGTGTCATTGCCTCATGTCAAAGCAGCAGCATTCGAACCGTTTCTGCCACATGGCTGGTCTGCTGCGGGATCTGTTTCTGTTATAATTTTTTTCTCTTTTGTAGGCTGGGAAATGATTACCCCATTGGCTGAGGAATTTCATCGTCCTGAAAAAGATGTCCCACTCAGCTTGTACTTGGGAGCGGCTTGTGTGGCGGGGCTGTATATCCTGCTGTCATTTGTGACGGTGGGGACTCATTCATATGGTGAAAATGGAGAAATTGCATCGCTTGCCATGCTCATATCAAAAGGAGCGGGGGAAAGCGGAGTATATGTAACGGTATGTTTAGCACTGTTTATCACATTCGCCACCATTCATGCCAATATTGCGGGTTTTTCCAGAATGGTGTATGCATTGGCGAGAGAGGGGCACATTCCAGTATATTTTAGGAAACTCAGTGAGACAAAACATACGCCTATCCGTGTATTAACAGCGCTTGCCGCAGTGTTTGGTTTAGTGCTAGGGGCATATGGCTTGTTTCAAATCGATTTGACAACGCTGTTAAAAGGGCCAAGTGCGGCATTCATCGCATCTTACATTTGTACAATGGCGGCAGCTCTGAAACTGCTGAGCTGGAGAGATTCAGGCTGGTGGATCGCGTTCGGGGCGTTTGCGGCTTGCACTGTTATTTACTCTTTCAGCGGCTGGGCACTCCTTTATCCGGCAGCACTGGCAGCCGCAGGGTATCTCTATATAAAGACAAAGGAATGTCGTGAGAAAAAAGCTTGATCACGTTTCGTGAGCAAGCTTTTTTGTTTATCTGTTTTGATGCTCCTGTTCGTTATTGCCGGAAGCGCCGTTTTGAATCATGTAGGTCACAGGGCAGAAGCGCAAGATTCCGGAACCTGCTTTCAATGCCCCCATAAAGATGTAAAAGAGGTGCATTCTGCACCAAGGCTTTTTTGTAAACGTTGCGCTGGCGGCTGACATAATCGTCAGTCCGCAGGCGATTCTAAAGACGGCATTGACGAGACTGATGTTTGGCTTCATGGAAATCCGCTCCTTTTTACTTAAAAAAGTTTTTTTATCTAACCTTCAAAAATTTGTAACGTTTATACCGTGCGTGATGAGGAAGGATGTGATAACATGAGTCTAATACATGTAAAGGAGAGTATGTGAATGTCCGAACGCACCTTTAACTGGAAAAACAAAGACATCAGGGCACAGGTTGATGTTGTAGACTCAAAGCTGCTTCCAACGCTCCTTTTACGGAATGCTCTCGTCTTAAATCCATATGTAAAACAATGGCTGAAAAAAAACATTTGGATTTATCAGGACCGCATTGTTTATGTGGGTCATGAACTTCCGAATAGAGCCGAAGAAATTCATACGATTGATTGTGAAGGAAAATACATTGTGCCAGGGTATATCGAACCGCACGCACATCCTTTTCAAATATATAATCCCCAAACGCTGGCTGAATATGTGTCTCAATACGGAACGACGACATTTGTGAATGATAACTTATTTTTGCTTTTACAAACCGGAAAAAAGAAAGCGCTTACTATTTTAAGTGAACTCAAAAAGCAGCCTGTTCAATATTTCTGGTGGTCACGCTATGACCTTCAGACTGAGGTATTGAACGAGGATCACGTTCTTCCGTTTGATGTCAGAAAGCAGTGGATTGAACATCCGGATGTGATTCAAGGGGGAGAAATGACAGGATGGCCTCGTTTGGTAGATGGTGATGATTTAATGCTTCACTGTATGCAAGCTACAAAGAAGCAGAGGAAACGCATTGAAGGGCATTTTCCCGGCGCTTCAGATAAAACGCTTACAAAAATGAAGCTGTTCGGAGCGGATTGTGATCATGAAGCGATGACAGGTGATGAAGTGATGAGAAGGCTGGAACTGGGCTACTATGTTTCCCTTCGGAACTCTTCCATTCGCCCTGATGTAAGAAAAATCTTGCAGGAACTGCATGAGAAGGATTTCCGCTATTATGACCATTTCTTTTACACGACAGACGGCGCGACGCCGAATTTCTATAAAGGCGGCATGACAAACGAGTTGATCCGCATCGCGTTAGAAGAAGGAGTTCCGGCAATCGATGCCTACAATATGGCATCATTTAATATCGCAAAGTATTACCAAATGGATGATTATTTAGGAGTTGTCGGACCGGGAAGACTGGCATCGTTAAATGTACTTGAAGATCCGTTAAACCCGAATCCCGTGACCGTTCTGTCAAAAGGGATCATCCTCCGTGAAGACGGCTGTGATTTGAAGGCATTTACAAAGACGGTCTGGAGCAAAGGCGGTCTTGTCCCGCTTGAGCTTTCATATGATATGACGATGGATGATTTGCAGTTTTCCATGCCGATGGGCGTGAAAATGCGGAATGCGGTCATTATGGAGCCGTATATGATTGAGATCGACAATTCGTTGGAACAGCTCTCATTTGACCATGATGAAAGTTATTTGACGATGCTTGACAGACATGGGAAATGGCGCGTCAATACGATGATAAAAGGCTTTGCCTCAAGCGTGCAGGGATTTGTGAGCTCCTTTACGACGACAGGTGATATTGTGGCGATCGGAAAAAATAAGGCGGATATGCTGCTCGCTTTCGCCCGCATGAAAGAGATCGGGGGAGGAATCGTCCTTGCGGAAAACGGGAGCATTCTGTATGAAATTCCGCTTGCGCTCTGCGGCTGCGCCTCTTCGGAAGCGTATGAAGACGTGCTGGAGAAGGAACAAAAGCTGAGAGATCTTCTGACTGAAAGAGGCTACGAGTTTTGTGATCCCGTCTATACACTGCTCTTTTTGCAAAGTACGCACCTTCCGTATATACGCATTACGCCTAGAGGAATCTTCGACGTCATGAAAAAAACTGTACTCTTTCCATCGATAATGCGTTAAAATATAAAAGAGCAGGGAGCCGACATATGAAAAAATGGATGACAGGTTGTGTGCTGTGTTTCGTGTTTTTTCTGCTGGTATCCTGCCAGCAGAAGGATGCTGTCCCGATTGTTGAAAAGAAGCTGAAAGCTCCTTTGACGGGACTGGAGACTGAACAGAAGGTGGCTGACCGCCGTCCTGTTGCTGTTGTGGTGAACAATCACCCGAAGGCGAGGCCGCAATCAGGACTGTCTAAAGCCGACATTGTGATAGAAGCGCTGGCCGAAGGGCAAATTACTAGATTTCTGGCCATTTTCCAAAGCCAGATGCCTGAAACTGTCGGTCCTGTGCGAAGCGCGCGGGAATATTTCGTCGCTCTCAGCAATGGCTTTGACAGCGTATTTGTCCATCACGGCTGGAGTCCTGGCGCCAAAGAGCAGCTGGAATCCGGAGCTGCCGATTTTATTAACGGATTGGATTTTGACGGTAGCTTATTTTGGAGAGCTGATTTTAGCAAACCGCCCCATAATTCCTATACGTCTTATGATTACATAAAAAAGGCGGCGGAACAAAAGGGATATGAGCTGAAGCGGGAAACGGATCCGCTGCTGTTTCAAACATCAGAAGCAAAACCTGCAAATGAATCTTACAATGTTCGGGTAGATTATGGAACAAAGAACGTTACAAATCTTGTCGAATACAATTATGATAAAAAAGCTGAAGCTTATACAAGAAGCTCTGATGGTGTCATAATGACAGACCGGGAAACCGGAAAGCCGGTTGCAATGCAAAATATTTTCATTGTTGAAGCCAGCCATCATACTATTGATCAAGCTGGAAGGCGGGACATCGACCTGGAATCAGGGGGGAAAGGTCTGTTGTTTCAGCACGGAAACGTTATTGAAACAGACTGGAAACAAGTAAACGGTAGAATTGTGCCCTTAAAAGACGGCAAATGGCTGCCGTTTGTGCCAGGAAAGACTTGGATTAATATCGTGCCTGATCTCGATGCGGCTTCCATTAGTAAAGGAGAAGGTGTGTAACGATGCAAATCGATAAATTACGCGGCAAAGAGCTGGACCAGTTATTCAACTCGATCTTATCGCTGAAAGACCTGGAGGAATGTTACCGGTTCTTCGATGATCTTTGCACAATTAACGAAATTCAATCGCTGGCTCAGCGTCTTGAAGTGGCGCGCATGCTTCGCGAAGGAAACACGTATCATAAGATTGAAACAGAAACAGGTGCTTCCACGGCGACGATTTCCCGTGTGAAACGCTGCTTAAATTACGGTAATGATGCTTATGAAATGGCACTCGACCGTGTGAAGGAGACCGAAACTGAGTCTTCTTCAAAATAACAAAGAACCGCCCTGCCATACGGCTTGGGCGGTTTCTTTATGAAACAAATTGGTGGATTAGTTTGTCGATGTTGACGATGCTGCCATCCTCTTTTCGATAGCCAACATGCTCCTTGGAAAAGCGGACCGGCGAATTGATGCCCGCTGCGGCTGCGAGGTTAAACAGCCCCTCGCGCAGCGAAATGACGTAATTGCAGACAAGATGCTGTTTTTCCTCAACGCTTAGTGCTTTTTGCAGGTTTGGATCTGTTGTCGCCACACCTGCCGGACATGTGTTGGTGTGGCAGACGAGAGCGCGGATGCAGCCGACCGAAAACATCATGCCGCGGGCAATGTTGACAAAATCAGCGCCGAGGGCTAAAGCAACCGCGATTTTGTCAGGAGTCAGGAGTTTCCCAGAAGCAAAGATTTCCATCTGGCCGCGCAAGCCGTACTGTCTAAGAAGCGTGTCAACAATAGGCAGCGCTGACATAATCGGAAGGCCGACTGTATCAGCGAGCTCGTAAAAGGAAGCTCCGGTGGTCGATTCCCCCGGTTCGACATTCCGGATGTCTGCCACCTCTTCAGATACCTTGGCGCCATCCACATGGCCGCCGCGGTTTTTCGCTCCTTGCGCCAGCTTCAGTTCAAAGGCTTTAATTTGGTCAAGCCTGTTTATTCGTTTAAATTCCTCCCATGAAAATTCTCCATTTCTCTATTGAAGGCTTTTTTAAGGTCCCTTTTTTATGAAAAAAGAATCAAAACACCTTTTTCAGTGAATAACGAGATTAACGGCTTTTTCCGTTTTTCCGCGCTATGTGAATTTGTTATAATGTTTAAATGGTAACAAACGAATGGAGGAACGTATGACGTGTACGATGTAACGGAGTGGAAGCATGTCTTTAAACTCGATCCAAATAAAGATTTGCCTGATGAACAGCTGGAGCTTCTCTGTGAATCAGGAACGGATGCGGTCATTATCGGAGGAAGCGATGGTGTGACAGAGGACAATGTCCTGCGGATGATGTCTAAGGTGAGACGGTTTTTGGTCCCGTGTGTCCTTGAGGTGTCAGCAATTGAAGCAATCGTTCCCGGCTTTGACTTATATTTTATTCCAAGTGTATTAAACAGCAAAAACGCGGACTGGATTGTCGGAATGCACCAGAAAGCCATGAAGGAATACGGAGATCTGATGTCTATGGAAGAAATCATGGCGGAAGGCTACTGCATCGCTAATCCCGATTGCAAAGCGGCGGAACTGACTGAAGCGGATGCCGATCTGAGTATTGACGATATTGTCGCCTATGCGCGTGTGTCTGAGCTGCTGCATCTGCCGAGTTTTTACTTGGAATACAGCGGCATGCTTGGAGACATAGAAGCCGTGAAAAAAACGAAGGCTGTATTGGAAACGTCCACCTTATTTTATGGCGGCGGCATCAAGGATGCGGAAACGGCAAAGCAGTATGCTGAGCATGCTGACGTGATTGTTGTTGGCAATGCGGTATATGAAGATTTTGACCGGGCTTTGAAAACAGTAGCGGCTGTGAAAGGCGAGTAGTAAATTGTACGGATTTGGTTTATGATAGAACATATGTTTTGTATAGGCGGGTGAACAAATGTTGAATTATATTAGCAATCAATTATTAAGCGGATTAAACCCCGTTCAGCAGGAAGCTGTCAAAACAACGGACGGGCCTCTCTTGCTGATGGCGGGAGCGGGAAGCGGAAAGACACGTGTCCTGACACACAGAATCGCTTACTTAATGGCGGAAAAGCATGTGGCGCCGTGGAACATTTTGGCGATCACATTTACAAATAAAGCAGCACGTGAAATGAAAGAACGTGTGGAAAGCATTCTCGGACCGGGCGCGGACGATATCTGGATTTCCACATTTCACAGCATGTGCGTGCGGATCTTGCGCAGAGATATCGACCGGATCGGAATCAACCGCAATTTCTCTATCCTTGATACGGCAGACCAGCTGTCAGTCATCAAGGGGATCTTGAAGGAGCGCAATCTTGATCCGAAGAAGTTTGATCCAAGAAGCATTCTCGGCACGATCAGCAGTGCGAAAAACGAATTGACCGAACCGGAAGAATTCTCTAAAGTTGCCGGCGGCTACTATGATCAGGTCGTCAGCGATGTATACACTGATTATCAGAAGAAACTGCTGAAAAATCAATCGCTTGATTTCGACGACTTGATTATGACGACCATTAAATTGTTTGACCGTGTACCGGAAGTGCTTGAATTTTATCAGCGCAAATTCCAGTACATCCACGTCGATGAGTATCAAGATACGAACAGGGCACAATACATGCTTGTTAAACAGCTTGCAGAGCGTTTCCAGAACCTTTGCGTTGTCGGTGACTCTGATCAGTCGATCTACAGATGGCGCGGCGCGGATATCACCAACATCCTTTCTTTTGAAAAAGATTACCCGAACGCCAGCGTAATTTTGCTTGAACAAAATTACCGTTCAACGAAACGGATATTGCGCGCGGCTAACGAGGTCATCAAAAATAACTCAAACCGCAAACCGAAGAATTTGTGGACGGAAAACGATGAAGGCATCAAAATTTCCTATTACCGCGGAGATAATGAGTTCGGCGAAGGACAGTTTGTGGCCGGTAAAATTCATCAGCTTCACAGCTCAGGCAAGCGGAAACTCTCCGATATCGCCATCTTGTACCGGACAAATGCGCAGTCCCGTGTGATTGAGGAAACGCTTCTCAAAGCAGGCTTGAACTATAACATTGTCGGCGGCACAAAGTTCTATGACAGAAAAGAAATTAAAGACATTCTCGCGTACTTGCGCCTCGTGTCCAATCCGGATGACGATATCAGTTTCACACGCATTGTCAATGTGCCGAAACGCGGAGTCGGTGCGACATCACTTGAAAAAATTGCTTCGTATGCCGCGATGAACGGCTTATCATTCTTCCAAGCCATTCAGCAGGTTGATTTTATCGGCGTCAGCGCCAAGGCAGCCAACGCACTTGACAGCTTCAGGCAAATGATTGAGAACCTGACCAATATGCAGGATTACTTATCCATTACAGAGCTGACAGAAGAAATTCTTGATAAGACGGAATACAGAGAAATGCTGAAGGCTGAGAAATCAATCGAAGCCCAAAGCCGTTTAGAAAACATCGACGAGTTCCTGTCTGTTACGAAAAACTTTGAACAGAAAAGTGAAGATAAGACACTTGTTGCGTTTCTGACAGACTTGGCCCTGATAGCAGATATCGATCAGCTTGACCAGAAGGAGGAAGAGTCGGGCGGCAAGGATGCCATCACCCTGATGACACTGCACGCCGCAAAAGGACTGGAGTTTCCGGTTGTTTTCTTGATGGGGCTTGAAGAAGGCGTCTTCCCGCATAGCCGTTCATTAATGGAGGAAGCGGAAATGGAAGAAGAACGCCGCCTTGCATACGTTGGGATTACAAGGGCGGAGCAGGAGCTTTATCTGACCAACGCCAAAATGCGCACCTTGTTTGGCCGAACAAATATGAATCCGGAATCTCGCTTTATTGCTGAAATACCGGATGATTTATTGGAAAACCTAAATGAGAAAAAAGAAACGAGAGCGCCGTCCGCGAGAAAAATGCAGCCGAGACGCGGCCCTGTTTCACGTCCGGTATCCTACGCCAGCAAAACAGGCGGAGACACTTTAAACTGGGCTGTTGGAGATAAGGCCGGCCATAAAAAATGGGGAACAGGAACTGTCGTCAGTGTGAAAGGCGAAGGAGAAGGGACGGAGCTGGATATTGCCTTCCCGAGCCCTGTCGGTGTAAAACGCCTGTTAGCGGCATTCGCTCCTATTGAAAAGCAGTAATTGAAGAGGAAAGGAAGAAGCAGATGGACAAAGAAACAGCGAAGCAGCGTGCAGAAGAACTGCGCCGCACCATCAACAAGTATAGCTATGAATATTACACCTTAGATGAACCGAGCGTCCCTGATGCCGAATACGACAGATTGATGCAGGAGCTGATTGCGATCGAGGAGGAGCATCCAGCACTCAGAACGCCTGACTCTCCTACGCAGCGTGTCGGCGGAGCCGTGCTTGAAGCGTTTCAGAAAGTCACTCACGGCACGCCGATGCTCAGTTTGGGCAACGCCTTTAATGCCGATGATCTCCGTGATTTCGACCGCCGGGTGCGCCAGGCTGTCGGTGACGATGTGGCGTATAATGTCGAGCTGAAAATAGACGGTCTTGCTGTTTCTCTCCGTTATGAAGACGGCTATTTTGTCAGAGGTGCCACAAGAGGTGACGGAACGACGGGAGAGGATATTACGGAGAATCTGAAGACGATCCGCAATATCCCGCTCAAAATGAAACGTGACCTGTCGATTGAAGTACGCGGCGAGGCGTATATGCCGAAGCGTTCGTTTGAAACGCTTAATGAGGAACGGATCAAAAACGAAGAAGAACCGTTTGCCAATCCGCGAAATGCCGCCGCTGGATCACTCAGACAGCTCGATCCGAAAATTGCAGCGAAACGAAACCTCGATATCTTCGTCTACAGTATAGCGGAGCTTGACGAGATGGGTGTGGTGACGCAAAGCCAGGGGCTTGATTTTCTCGACGAAATCGGATTTAAAACAAACCAGGAACGAAAAAAATGCGCCAGCATAGAAGAAGTTATTGCACTGATTGATGAGTTTCAGTCTAAACGAGCTGACCTCCCGTATGAAATTGACGGCATCGTGATTAAAGTTGATTCCCTTGATCAGCAGGAGGAGCTTGGTTTTACAGCGAAAAGCCCGCGCTGGGCCATCGCGTATAAATTTCCTGCTGAAGAGGTCGTGACAAAACTTCTCGACATCGAATTAAATGTCGGCAGAACGGGTGTAATTACGCCGACCGCCATTCTTGAGCCGGTAAAAGTTGCCGGCACAACGGTCTCAAGAGCATCCCTTCATAACGAAGATTTAATTAAAGAGAAGGATATTCGGATATTAGATAAGGTCGTCATCAAAAAAGCGGGCGATATCATTCCGGAAGTCGTGAACGTCCTTGTTGAACAGCGCACAGGAGAAGAAAAGGAATTCAGCATGCCGACGGAATGTCCCGAATGCGGGAGCGAACTCGTCCGCATCGAAGGGGAAGTGGCGCTTCGCTGCATTAATCCTGAATGCCCGGCTCAAATCCGGGAAGGGCTGATCCATTTTGTTTCCCGCAATGCCATGAACATTGACGGGCTTGGCGAACGAGTGATCACACAGCTGTTTGAGGAGAACCTTGTCCGCAATGTGGCGGATTTATATAAGCTGACGAAGGAACAGGTCATCCAGCTCGAACGCATGGGCGAAAAATCTACTGAAAATCTGATCAGCTCCATTCAAAAGTCCAAAGAAAATTCGTTAGAGCGCTTGCTATTCGGACTCGGCATCCGCTTTATCGGTTCAAAGGCTGCAAAGACGCTAGCCATGCATTTTGAAAGCTTGGAGAACCTAAAAAAAGCTTCAAAAGAGGAGCTTCTCGCAATCGATGAAATCGGTGAAAAAATGGCTGATGCGGTCATCACTTATTTTCATAAAGAAGAAATGATTGATCTCTTGAATGAACTTCAGGAGCTGGGCGTAAACACAGACTACAAAGGCCCGAAAAAAGTAAAAGCAGAGGAAAGCGATTCTTACTTTGCCGGTAAAACAATTGTTCTGACAGGCAAGCTGGAAGAACTGTCAAGAAACGATGCCAAGGCGCAAATCGAAGCGCTAGGCGGCAAGCTGACTGGAAGCGTCAGCAAAAACACAGACTTGGTCATCGCCGGTGAAGCTGCGGGAAGCAAGCTGACAAAAGCACAAGAGCTGAACATTGAAGTATGGAATGAAGAACAGTTAATGGGAGAGCTAAAGAAATAAGAGGAGTGTTTTCTATTGAAAAAGACGTTGGCAATGGCGGCAACGGCGGCAGTGTTAATGCTGTCTGCCTGCTCGTCAGGTTTTGGGGGGGATAAGGAGGAAGAGATTACGCAAAAGACGGCCAAATCGTCAGAAAAAGCGATTGTCCCGAAATATAATATCTCTGACTCCTATTACAAAATGGTGCTGCCGTTTAAGGCAGGAAAAGCGCGCGGCTTAACAACGGGACAGCTGAATACAAGGCTGGACATTGATGAATTTGAAACAGGGCTGATGCGTCTTGCCCAAGATTCTTTCTCGACTGACGATTATCTGTTCCAGGAAGGGCAATATTTAGATGAAGATACAGTATTAAGCTGGCTGGCACGGAAAAAAACTGGCTCTGATTTGAAAAAAGCCCAAAAAGAAGATAAGAACTTCAAAAATGAAGGCTTGAACCCAGCACTTCCGAGTTCCGGTTCAACAGAAGAAAAGAACGAAAGCAGCCCGGTTTATTTAGCGTCCATGCTGGAGCACGATTATTTAGTCAGAAAAGACAAGAATTCCATCCAGCTTGGCGGTGTGATGATCGGACTGGCATTAAACTCCGTGTATTACTATCGTGAAAAAATAGGCGACCCTCAAAAAGAAGTGGAGATTAACGACAGCACGCTCCGCGAGCAGGGAGAAAAAATCGCACAAGAGGTCATTAACCGACTCCGTAAAAAAGATAACCTGAAGAATGTGCCGATTACAGTCGCGCTCTACAAGCAGGCTTCAAAAACATCAATTGTGCCGGGGAACTTCATCGCCAAAACAGAAGTCAAAGCAGGCTCCACGGATATCTCAAATTGGGATGACATAAATGAAAAATATGTATTTTATCCGGCGGATACAACGACAGCAGAAAAATACCCGGATGACACCGAGGTCTTTAAGCGGTTCAAAAACTCAATTGAAGAATTTTTCCCGAACTATACAGGTGTTGTTGGTACAGCGTTATATGAAAATAAAGAAATGAAGAAGATGAAGATTGACATTCCAATGCAATTCTACGGAAAAAGTGAAGTCGTCGCGTTTACCCAGTTCTTAACAGGTGAAGTGATGGACTACTACTCCAAGGGCTCAGTTGATGTCGAAGTCAATATCACATCCTCAGACGGACAGGAAGCGGTCATTATCCGCAATGCCGGAGATAAAGAGCCGACTGTTCATATTTATAATTAAAAACAAAGCAGAGAATCCTTGTGTCAATATGGCACAAGGGTTTTTTATGTTACAATCAACAGGAAAAGGAAAAAGATGTATTTTTCGCTTCTGCCGAGACACAAATCAGGGGGAGGTATGTTGATGCTGGAGCTCGTGTGAATACAATCAATATCAAATCAATAGCAAAGAAAGGGAGCTAGACGTGCATAAAGAAATCAAAAACATATTACATGAAAATCAGGTTTTGGCAGAGGCTGGGATGAAATACGGTTTTTCAAACAGCCAGGTTCGTTTTCTGGCTGATGCGGAAAACTATGTATATGAAATTATGAAAGACAACCATTCTTATATTCTAAAGATCACCCATACAATTCGGAGATCTTCTGATTATATTATGGGAGAAATGGAATGGCTCCGTCACCTTGCGGAAGGCGGGCTGTCAGTTGCAAAACCACTGCCGTCGCTGGGCGGGAAAGACGTTGAAGAAGTGCCGGACGGAATTGGCGGTTCATTTTTACTGAGAGTATATGAGAAAGCGCCGGGGCAAAAAGTGGATGAATCGGACTGGAATGAAATACTATTTTATAAGCTTGGCAGATACACAGGCGAGATGCACAGCCTGACAAAAAGCTTCAAACTGGGCAATCCCGCTTTTAAAAGACAGGAATGGGATGAAGAGGAGCAATTAAAGCTGAGAAAGTATGTGCCTGACGATCAAACAAAGGTGTTTCAGCAAGCCGATTCGCTAATGGATGAACTGCGGCGGCTGCCAAAAAGCCGGGACAGCTACGGTTTGGTGCATGCGGATCTGCATCATGGCAATTTTCATTGGGATCATGGCAAAATCACAGCATTTGATTTTGATGATATCGGCTATAATTGGTTCATTAATGATATCAGCATTCTCCTTTACAATGTGCTGTGGTACCCGGTTGTGCCATATGAAGATAAAGCTGCGTTTACAGAAGAATTTATGACGCATTTCATGAGAGGGTACTGGGAGAAAAATGAACTTGATCCTGCATGGCTAAAAAGGATACCTGATTTCCTCCGCCACCGCCATATGCTGATTTACGGACTGCTTCATCAAATGTTTGACCTTGACGCAATAGGAGAAGAGGAAAAAGAAATGCTCGCCGGCTTCAGAAGAGATATAGAGAATGGGACACCGATCACAGCATTTGATTTTTCTTCACTGATGTAGATAGAAAAAAGCCAATGGGGTACTGTCCCATTGGCTTTTATAATGTATCACACTTTACGCCGACTACGCCTTCAATGTCTTTAATGTCATAGTAGACATCGGTCGTGTACCTGTTTTTATGGACGCGGACCTTCACTTCCATGATTGGAAATTCCTTTTCGCCCAGATCGTCGATTCGGACGGAGTGTGTTTTGATATCTCTTCTTTTCATTTCTTTTAAAATCTCTGTCATTTTGTCTTTATCAGAAAGCGACATTCTGATGCGGATGTCTTTTTCCTGAAGGCGGTCTGGGCCGATTTTTCTGACCACCCATGGGAGAAATTCCACGCTGATCAGGATGAACAGAAGACTGGCAAACGCTTCTTTATAAAATCCGGCTCCCGTTGCCAGCCCGAGCCCTGCTGCCCCCCAGATCATAGCTGATGTCGTTAGGCCGGAAATGACATCGTTGCTTTTCCGCAAGATGACACCGGCTCCGATAAACCCGACGCCGGAGATGATTTGGGCCGGCAGACGCAGCGGATCCATCATGATGCGGTAGTATTTAGGGAAATGATAAGCCGCATTAATACTGACGATCGTCAGCATGCATGAGCTGACGGCGATAACGATACAGGTTTTTAATCCGAGCGGCTTGTTTTTTAATTCGCGCTCAAGCCCGATGACCATGCCAATCAAAGTGGCTATGCCCAGTTTTAGTAATATATCAGGATCAATATACCAGCTCAACAGCAACTTCCCCCTTCTCTAAGGTGTTTTTAAATAAATATGATTTTCTCACAGTATTTATAGCAAAACAAGAGCACAAAAGCCACCAAGCGGTGCTTGATGGCTTATTATTACTTTTTGCGTTTTAACAGCTTTTCCATGACACCGAACAAACGGTAAGAGGCTTTTGCAGGACGTTTTGTGATCAAGCTTCCGATAATACCTGCAATCATACTCAGGAAAAATCCTGGAATCATTTCATAGAGGCCTGTAGAGTCAGCTAAACCAGTTGTAATCCAAATTAATACTGTCGCAGCTCCCACAACCATGGCTGATAGGGCGCCCCATTCAGTCATTCGTTTCCAATACAGGCTCAACAGAATGGCAGGCCCAAAAGCAGAACCGAATCCGGCCCACGCATAACCAACCAAATCAAGAATCGTGCTGCTTGGATTCAGGGACATCAGAATAGCAATGACCGCTATGATCAATACTGACAGCCGGCCGGCCATGACCAATTCTTTATCTGATGCTTCACGTCTGAAAAATGTCCGATATAAATCTTCTGTCATTGCGCTCGCTGTTACCAAAAGCTGAGAAGAGATCGAACTCATAATAGCTGCTAAAATAGCAGACAGCAAGAATCCCGTAATTAATGGGTGGAACAATATTTTAGAAAAAATAATGAAAATCGTTTCAGGATCACTTACAGCAACTCCGAATTTATGTGCGTAAGCCACACCGACTAAACCCGTTACGGTTGAACCAAGAATAGAGATAATCATCCAGCTCATACCGATTCTGCGCGCAGGTTTTAAATCCTTGATATGCTTAATCGCCATAAAACGGACGATGATATGAGGCTGGCCGTAGTAGCCCAAGCCCCAGGCCAAATAAGAAATAATGCTAATGACGCTCGCGCCTTTAAAAATATCCAATAGCTTTGGGTCTACAGCTGTAATCTCATGTAAAGCAGGAGAAACGCCGCCCAGCTGGGTAAAAGCAACGATCGGCACAAGCACTAGTGCTGCAAACATGATCGCACCCTGTACAAAGTCAGTCAGACTGACAGCAAGGAAACCGCCAAACAATGTATATAACACGACAACGCCTGCAGTCAGCAGGAGTCCAAGTGTATAATCGGCTCCAAAAGCAGATTCAAATAATCTTCCGCCTGATACCATACCTGAAGACGTATACAGTGTGAAAAAGATCATAATGATGAAAGCTGATACAATTTTCAGCACTGACGAAGAATGCTGGAATCGTTTATCAAAGAAATCGGGAATCGTAATCGCGTCATCCGCCGCTTCTGTATACGCTCTAAGACGGGGAGCCAAAAGAAGATAGTTCGAATACGCGCCGATTGTCAAACCGAGTGCAAGCCACAGCGTCGACAAGCCTGTTGCAAACATGGCCCCTGGAATTCCCATCAGCATCCATCCGCTCATATCCGCCGCTCCGGCAGACAAAGCTGTGACAAATGGTCCGAGACCCCTTCCTCCAAGCATGTAATCGTTGATATCAGTTGTTTTCTTAAACGAGTACCAGCCGATTAACAGCATGGCAGTAAAATAAATTCCTAACGATATAATAATTTCAATACTCACGTTTTACCCTCTCTTCAATTCTAATAATGTTGCATCACCTCTCAAATTGATGGTGCCAGTTAAGCTGTCTGGCACAAGTGCAAACCCTAATGTCATTCATTTGCAGGTGCACTTGTTAACCTAACCTAACAAAGTATTCCCGGCCATTCAAGCGATGAAACCTAGACCGCCAGCGGGAAATACTGTTGCGAACCTAGAAGGGAATAAAGAATGAAGCGCTTTCAAAAAATAATAAAAGTAAAAATATTCAGAAAAATATTTCGTTTCTCCTTTGTCTCTTTTTAGTATAAAATATATAGGGTATTGTCTCGAAAACACAGGCCTGTCCAAGGCGTTTTGTTGCTTTAGAGGGCTTGTTTTTGATATGATCAGTATTATATGACTTAACGGAGAAATATGTGGAGGTGGATCATATGTCACGAATTTCAATAGAAGAAGTAAAGCACGTTGCGCACCTTGCAAGACTTGCGATTACTGAAGAAGAAGCAAAAATGTTCACTGAACAGCTTGACAGCATCATTTCATTTGCCGAGGAGCTTAATGAGGTTAACACAGATAATGTGGAACCTACAACCCACGTGCTGAAAATGAAAAATGTCATGAGAGAAGATGAAGCGGGTAAAGGTCTTCCGGTTGAGGACGTTATGAAAAATGCACCTGACCATAAAGACGGCTATATTCGTGTGCCATCAATTTTGGACTAAAGGAGGGACACAAGAATGTCATTATTTGATCATAAAATCACAGAATTAAAACAGCTCATACATAAAAAAGAGATTAAGATTTCTGATCTGGTTGACGAATCTTATAAACGCATCCAAGCGGTGGATGATAAGGTACAAGCCTTTTTGGCATTAGATGAAGAAAGAGCGCGCGCGTACGCGAAGGAGCTTGATGAGGCGGTTGACGGCCGTTCTGAGCACGGTCTTCTTTTTGGTATGCCGATCGGCGTTAAAGATAATATCGTAACAAAAGGGCTGCGCACAACTTGCTCCAGCAAAATTCTCGAAAACTTCGATCCAATCTACGATGCTACTGTTGTTCAGCGCCTTCAAGACGCTGAAGCTGTCACAATCGGGAAGTTAAACATGGACGAATTCGCCATGGGATCATCTACCGAAAACTCAGCTTACAAACTGACGAAAAACCCTTGGAACTTAGATACAGTTCCCGGCGGTTCAAGCGGCGGTTCAGCGGCTGCGGTTGCTGCGGGAGAAGTTCCGTTTTCTCTTGGATCAGACACAGGCGGTTCCATCCGTCAGCCGGCATCTTTCTGCGGCGTTGTCGGATTAAAGCCTACATACGGACGTGTATCCCGTTACGGGCTCGTCGCATTTGCGTCTTCATTAGACCAAATCGGGCCGATTACTCGTACGGTTGAGGACAACGCATTCTTGCTTCAAGCGATTTCCGGCGTAGACAAAATGGACTCCACAAGCGCAAATGTGGACGTGCCTGATTTTCTTTCTTCATTAACTGGCGACATCAAAGGACTGAAAATCGCGGTTCCGAAAGAATATCTTGGTGAAGGTGTCGGTAAAGAAGCGAGAGAATCTGTACTTGCCGCGCTGAAAGTTCTTGAAGGCCTCGGCGCTACATGGGAAGAAGTATCTCTTCCGCACAGCAAATACGCGCTTGCGACATATTACCTGCTGTCATCTTCTGAAGCGTCAGCCAACCTTGCACGCTTTGACGGCATCCGCTACGGCTACCGTACAGACAACGCGGACAACCTGATCGACCTTTACAAGCAAACGCGCGCTGAAGGTTTCGGAAATGAAGTCAAACGCCGTATCATGCTCGGAACGTTCGCTTTAAGCTCAGGCTACTATGATGCGTACTACAAAAAAGCGCAAAAAGTGCGTACGTTGATTAAGAAAGACTTCGAAGACGTATTTGAGAAATATGATGTTATTGTTGGACCGACTACACCAACACCTGCATTTAAAATCGGTGAAAACACGAAAGATCCGCTCACAATGTATGCAAACGATATCTTAACAATTCCGGTCAACCTTGCCGGCGTACCGGGAATCAGTGTGCCATGCGGATTAGCAGACGGCCTTCCGCTCGGCCTGCAAATCATCGGAAAACACTTTGATGAAAGCACTGTATACCGTGTTGCTCATGCATTTGAACAAGAGACAGACCATCACAAAGCAAAACCTGAATTGTAAGGGGTGAAAAAAATTGAACTTTGAAACGGTAATCGGACTTGAAGTCCACGTCGAGTTAAAAACAAAATCAAAAATTTTCTCAAGCTCTCCAACGCCATTCGGCGCGGAAGCGAATACGCAGACTAGCGTCATTGACCTCGGATACCCGGGTGTCCTGCCTGTTCTGAACAAAGAAGCCGTTGAATTTGCAATGAAAGCCGCTATGGCACTCAACTGTGAGATTGCAACGGATACGAAGTTTGACCGCAAAAACTATTTCTATCCGGACAACCCGAAAGCGTATCAGATTTCTCAATTTGATAAGCCAATTGGCGAAAACGGCTGGATCGAAATTGAAGTCGGCGGAAAAACAAAACGGATCGGCATCACACGGCTTCATCTTGAAGAAGATGCCGGAAAACTGACGCATACAGGCGACGGCTACTCTCTTGTTGACTTCAACCGCCAAGGAACGCCGCTTGTTGAGATCGTATCAGAGCCGGATATCCGCACGCCGGAAGAGGCTTACGCGTATCTTGAAAAGCTAAAGTCCATCATTCAATATACAGGTGTTTCTGACTGTAAAATGGAAGAAGGCTCACTTCGCTGTGACGCCAATATCTCTCTTCGTCCGATCGGCCAAGAGGAATTCGGCACAAAAACAGAATTGAAAAACTTGAACTCCTTCGCGTTTGTTCAAAAAGGCCTTGAGCATGAAGAAAAACGCCAGGAACAGGTTCTTCTCTCTGGCGGTGTCATCCAGCAGGAAACACGCCGTTATGATGAAGCAACGAAGAAAACCATTCTCATGCGTGTCAAAGAGGGATCTGACGACTACCGTTACTTCCCAGAGCCAGACCTTGTCGAGCTCTACATTGATGACGAATGGAAGGAACGCGTGAAAGCAAGCATTCCTGAGCTTCCTGATGAGCGCCGCAAGCGTTATATCGAAGAGCTTGGCTTGCCTGCATATGACGCGATGGTTCTGACACTGACAAAAGAAATGGCTGATTTCTTCGAAGAAACCGTTCAAAAAGGCGCTGAAGCCAAACAAGCGTCCAACTGGCTGATGGGTGAAGTGTCAGCTTATCTGAATGCTGAGCAAAAAGAGCTTGCTGACGTTGCGCTGACACCTGAAGGCCTTGCCGGAATGATCAAATTAATTGAAAAAGGAACCATTTCTTCTAAGATCGCGAAGAAAGTGTTTAAGGAATTGATTGAAAAAGGCGGCGACGCTGAGAAGATTGTGAAAGAGAAAGGCCTTGTTCAGATTTCTGACGAAGGCGTGCTTCTGAAGCTTGTTACAGAGGCGCTTGACAACAATCCTCAATCAATCGAAGACTTTAAAAACGGGAAAGACCGTGCGATCGGCTTCCTTGTCGGACAGATTATGAAAGCGTCCAAAGGACAAGCCAACCCGCCGATGGTTAACAAAATCCTGCTTGAAGAGATTAAAAAACGCTAATAAAAAAAGCAGCCCGCAGGGGCTGCTTTTTTTATGGTTAAATCGAGATGAAGACAGAGATCAAAGTCCGAAGCTTTTCAACTTCTTTGTCGGTGGTTCCGGTTAAATTGGACAGCATACCTTTAATAATCGGCTTGCGCGGTTTATCCTGAGACAGTTCTTCCTCGATGACCTCAAGCGACACAGTGATATCCTCGGGCAGTGTGCTTTTTTCTTTTACTTTCTGAATGTCCTCAAGCAGCTGGTCTTTCCCCGCAGGCATCGGTCTGAAAATGTCTTTTGGCACAATTGGGTTGAGGGTTGAACGGCTCAGCCCCTGTACGAGGTCATCCAGTCTCTCAGTGATAAAGGCTGAAATCTCTTCTGCATCGATAATGAGCTCTCCGTTAAATACCATCACATTCATATAGGAATGCACAATGCCTCTTGCCATGATGGAGAGGTCCGCGACGTACCGCTCTATTTCTTCGCCATAAGATGTCAGCAAGGCGTTCCGGTACAGTTTATCGGTTTCCGCGGTTATGTTGTAAAAGTATTGCTTGATTTCTTGATTCTCCGGAATGATATTCTCGGTCAGCAAAAGTACGATAAAATCTTTATGATCGCGAAAATCTTCAAACTGAGCGCCAATTTGTTTTTTTAGCACTTCCTTAGGCGGTTTGCCGGCGAGATTCTCTTCTATATTTTTCATTTTTTTATTAGACATGCCGATGTAATATTCACAGGCAGATAATAGCAGCGCTTCTTTCGATTTAAAGTGCAAATAAAAAGCACCTTTGGAGATGCCGCATTCACTGGCGATTTCCTGAATCGTCGTAGCTGCGAATCCTTTTTTCGCAAATAAATGAATGCTGGTTTTTATGATTTTCTCTTTTTTTTCATTCATGACGTGCTTCCCCTTAGTCCTTGCAAAATTTAGTAAAATTTTCTGGTATATGAGTTGACGTTGTTGCGTTATAACGTTTAGTATTATATAGAATGACCAGTCAGTCAATAAAAATGTAATGGAGGATATGATGAATCACGTTATTAATTTCGTTCTGAAAAACAAATTCGCCGTATGGCTGATGACGATTATTGTAACGGCAGCCGGATTGTATGCGGGTATGAATATGAAGCAAGAATCCATTCCTGACGTCAACATGCCTTACTTGACGATCAGCACGACATATCCGGGCGCGACACCAAGCCAAGTGGCTGATGAGGTGACAAAACCGGTTGAACAAGCGGTGCAGAATTTGGACGGGGTCAGTGTTGTGACTTCGACCTCCTATGAAAATGCATCGTCGGTCATGATTGAATATGACTATGAGAAAGATATGGATAAAGCCAAAACAGAAGCGGCTGAGGCATTAGAAAACGTCAGCTTGCCTGATGACGCGAAAGATTCGGAAATTTCACGCTACAGCTTGAACTCCTTCCCGATTCTGACGCTCAGCGTGTCCAGTGATAAAGACAATCTGCAAGAGCTGACGAAAAAAGTGGAGGACAGTCTCGTTCCTAAGCTTGAAGGCATAGAAGGCGTTGCTTCCGTCCAAGTATCGGGCCAGCAGGTGGAAGAGGTTGAATTCTCTTTCAAAGAAGACAAACTGAAAGAATATGGCCTTGATGAAGATACAGTCAAACAAGTGATTCAAGGTTCAGATGTGACAACCCCGCTTGGATTGTACACATTCGGTAATCAAGAAAAATCTGTCGTCGTCAGCGGCGATATTGAAACAATAAAAGATTTGAAGAATATGAGAATCCCGACGGCATCCGCTTCAAGTGCAGGCAGCAGCGCAGCATCTCAAGCGGCGGCGCAGAGTGCACAAGCAGCTCAGAGCGCGCAAGCGGCAGCACAGGCGCAGCAAAGCGCAAGCACAGACGTGCCGACGGTTAAGCTTTCTGATATTGCCACAATAAAAGATGTGAAAAAAGCTGAATCTGTTTCACGCACAAATGGCAAAAACAGTATCGGCATCAACGTCGTCAAAGCAAACGATGCGAATACAGTAGAGGTTGCCGATCATGTCAAAGATGAGCTCAAGCAGTTCAAAGAAGACCATAAAGGCTTCAACTACAGTGCAACACTTGATATGGCAGAGCCGATCACACAGTCAGTTGAGACAATGTTAAGCAAAGCCATTTTCGGTGCTATTTTTGCAATTGTGATTATTCTCTTATTCTTAAGAGATATCAAATCAACATTAATTTCGATTATTTCTATTCCATTATCATTGCTGATCGCGCTTCTTGTGCTGCAGCAGCTTGATATCACACTGAATATCATGACGCTCGGTGCGATGACTGTGGCCATAGGACGTGTGGTCGATGACTCTATTGTTGTGATTGAGAACATTTACCGCCGCATGAGACTCAAAGATGAGCCGCTCCGCGGTAAAACCTTGGTTCGTGAAGCGACGAAGGAAATGTTTAAACCGATTATGTCATCGACGATCGTAACAATCGCGGTATTCCTGCCGCTCGCACTTGTAGGCGGACAAATCGGTGAATTGTTTATGCCATTTGCCTTAACGATCGTATTTGCGCTTGCCGCATCCCTGTTGATTTCGATCACGCTTGTGCCGATGCTCGCGCACAGCCTATTCAAAAAATCATTAACGGGCGGGCAGGTCAAAGCGAAAGAACACAAACCTGGCAGACTTGCAAACATCTATAAAAATGTATTGAACTGGGCGCTGAGCCACAAATGGATCACGTCTATCACTGCCGTTCTGATGCTCCTTGGAAGCTTGTTCCTCGTGCCGTTAATCGGTGCCAGCTACCTGCCGTCCGAGGAAGAGAAAACGATGCAGCTCACATACAGCCCAGAACCGGGTGAAACGAAAAAAGAAGCCGAAGCTGAAGCCGAAAAAGCGGAAAAGATCCTGCTTGACCGCAAGCATGTCGATACGGTTCAGTATTCATTAGGCTCTGGCAGCCCGCTTGCCGGGGGAGATTCAAACGGTGCGTTATTCTATATCAAATATGAAAGCGACACGCCTGACTTTGATCAAGAAAAAGACAACGTGCTGAAGAAAATCCAAGATCAGTCAAACCGCGGAGAATGGAAGTCGCAGGACTTCAGCTCTTCAGGCAATAACAATGAATTAACATACTATGTGTATGGCGATTCAGAAAATGACATTAAAGACACGGTTAAAGACATTGAAAAAGTCATGAAAGATGAAAAGGATCTGAAAAACGTAAGCTCAGGCCTTTCCAGCACATATGATGAGTACACATTTGTCGCTGACCAAGAAAAATTAAGCAAACTCGGTTTAACTGCGTCTCAAATTTCTCAGGCCTTAATGACACAAACATCACAAGAACCGCTCACAACTGTGAAAAAAGACGGCAAAGAGCTTGATGTGAACATTAAGACAGAAAAAGACGAGTATAAGAGTGTGAAAGATTTAGAGAATAAAAAAATCACTTCTGCAACTGGCCAGGAAGTCAAAATTGGCGATGTGGCAAAAGTGAAAGAAGGATCAACATCTGATACGGTGTCAAAACGTGACGGAAAAGTCTATGCGGATGTCACAGGTGAAGTGACAACAGACAACGTTACAGCTGTATCAGCTGATGTCCAGAAGAAAATTGATAAGCTTGACCTTCCTGATAGCGTATCAATTGATACAGGCGGCGTATCAGCTGATATCGCTGATTCCTTCACGAAGCTCGGTTTAGCGATGCTTGCAGCAGTTGCGATCGTTTACCTCGTGCTCGTGATTACATTCGGCGGAGCATTAGCGCCATTTGCGATTCTGTTTTCACTGCCGTTTACAATCATCGGTGCCCTGGTCGGACTATATGTATCAGGTGAAACGATCAGTCTGAACGCAATGATCGGTATGCTCATGCTGATCGGTATCGTTGTCACGAATGCCATTGTCTTAATTGACCGCGTGATTCATAAGGAAGCGGAAGGACTGCCTACGAGAGAAGCGCTCCTAGAAGCCGGCTCTACACGACTCCGTCCGATCCTGATGACAGCCATCGCGACAATCGGCGCCTTGATTCCGTTAGCACTCGGCTTCGAAGGCGGAAGCCAAGTCATTTCAAAAGGACTCGGCGTCACGGTTATCGGCGGTTTAATCAGTTCAACGCTTCTGACACTCTTGATCGTGCCGATCGTATACGAAGTATTGGCGAAGTTCCGCAAGAAAAAACCGGGAACGGCGGAAGAAGAGTAAGATGATATAACATATTCCCCTTAGAATGGACGGTGAATAATGGTCCATTCTAAGGGTTTTTTCTTTCAAAGTACAAAGGTGAAGAATGGTTAAATCTTCTTCATAAATAAAAAAAGCGGACTTATTGAGTTATTACTGAACAATATAATATAAAAAAATTTAGTGACATTCTCTAAATCTTGTCTCTAACAATAAATTATCCAAGGTCGACTTTTTAAAGAACTAGTTGAAAAACCCTTAGATCTTGCTCATTTACCTCAAATATAAATAAGTTTATAATTTTTACATATGAGGTGGTTTTTTATAACGTGTCCTGTATCATTTAGCTGGAATTACATACAATTAATCCTACAATATTCTTATAGTCAAAACATAATGACTCAGCTTGAATCCGAAAGATAATACTTTTATCTTTTTTTAGATTAATTAAGAGAGAAATAATTAAGAAATTAGAATCAAGTTAAATAGAAGAGTATAAACTTTATTTTAATCAGCATTTGAATGATGGAGGAGTTATGAATGAAAAAACTAACTGCTAAAAGTCTAATTATTACTAGCGTCGCAAGCGTATCTATGCTTGTTTTCACTCCATTTGCGGGAGCCGTATCTATAGAGAAAGAACAACAGAAAAAAGAAGTTACACAGATCCAATACCAAACAACAGTACTTCAAAATTCAATGACACTAAATAAAGAAGATCCAAGTGTAAATCAAATAGCCGATCACTTTAATTTAACAAAAAAAGAGACCACGCAACTTAAAGAAGCAATTAAAATGGTTAAAGAAAAACAAAGCAGTGGGTTTACCACACAAGGTAAATTGTCATGGGCAGTTAAAGCTTTAAAAGCAGCATGGGATAATATACCGACAAAAGTTAAAGCAGCACTTGGGGGAACAGCAGGCTTTGCAACTCTTTTAAATGTAATTGATAACTATACAGGAGCTATAGAAGATGCCTGCTACCAAGGAGCTCTTGTGGTAACAGGAAATCCTACAGCTGCTTGGTGGATATCTAAAACATTAATGCTTTTCCTTTAGTTGAGACTATGGTTGGTGTCTAACAAAAATATCCTATGTTATGCTTTGTTAAAGATAGAGATCTTGTGCATAATGAGGAGGTAATTATGAAATCTGAAGGAAACAGCGAACCAAACCCTAAGATAATAAAATGGTTAACCTGGGCCATACCAATAGTAATTATAGGATTAATATTTTTTCTTAAAAATATTGAAAATCCCGTGACTAATTTTTTATTTTATATTGTGTGTGCAGGTGTCATTATCTTAGTACTTTTCAGCATCATTAAAGAGAAAAGAGCAAAAAACAAATAAAAGCAGTTTTTTACGCTTACTATAGAGGTTTCCATTTTGTCAAAGTACCCAATAAAATTTGCGGGAATTCGAATTGGCGCAGTGTTTTCTCATTGAATTGGTAATAAGCAACTATTGATGATCCTCTTGCTTTCCTGTCTTTTCGGCCGGTGGCCTTGACAAATGCTAAGCAACCCACCTTGAGTGTTATTGTCGTCTTTATATAAGGTGAAGACAGTCAGGCTTTTTCACAGCAATTGCATTTTCGATGTTGTTTGATTCCATTAAGTAGTTCATGAATCCTTCACTCTTGATCGTGCCGATCGTATACGAAGTATTGGCGAAGTTCCGCAAGAAAAAACCGGGAACGGGAGAAGAGTAAAAAACAAAAGCCTCAGCTCTGCTGGGGCTTTTGTGCGTTTTTACCTGTAAGATTATGTACATTTTGTTGCGATTTTTTTAACTCATAGTATAATTAAAGGTTGTTAGTGTAAAAATGGATCGGATACTCTTAAGTAGGATGATGAGATAATGAAACGTGCACGCATAATATACAATCCGACTTCGGGACGGGAGAGCTTTAAAAAGCAACTTGCCCAGGTCCTGCAAAAGTTTGAACAAGCCGGCTATGAAACCTCCACCCATGCCACGACATGCGCCGGAGACGCAACGCACGCTGCCAAAGAAGCGGCATTGCGTGAGTTTGACTTAATTGTTGCAGCAGGCGGGGACGGAACGATCAATGAGGTCGTCAACGGACTTGCGCCTTTAGACAACCGTCCGACACTTGGTGTCATTCCTGTCGGCACAACGAACGACTTCGCCAGAGCGCTCAATATTCCGCGCGAGGATATATTAAAAGCGGCAGATACGGTCATTAACGGTGCTGCCCGTCCGATTGATATCGGACAGGTGAACGGCCAGTATTTTATTAATATCGCCGGGGGAGGACGTCTGACGGAGCTGACGTACGATGTGCCAAGCAAACTGAAAACGATGCTCGGCCAGCTTGCTTATTATTTAAAGGGAATGGAAATGCTGCCTTCACTTCGCCCGACAGAAGTCGAGATTGAATATGACGGCAAGCTGTTTCAAGGTGAAATCATGCTGTTTTTGGTCACGCTGACAAATTCCGTCGGCGGGTTCGAAAAACTCGCGCCGGATTCCAGCCTGAATGACGGCATGTTTGATTTGATGATACTCAAGAAAGCAAACCTTGCTGAATTTATCAGGGTCGCAACGATGGCGCTCCGCGGCGAACACATCAACGACCAGCACATTATTTATACAAAAGCGAACCGCGTGAAAGTCAATGTATCAGAAAAGATGCAGCTGAACCTGGACGGCGAGTACGGCGGCATGCTGCCGGGCGAATTCGTGAATCTGTACCGACATATTCACGTCGTCATGCCGAAGGAGAAAGCGGAACAGCTGGATGACTAAAAAACTTGGCTTGTACAGGCCAAGTTTTTCTTTCGCTTAAAACAAGAGGTGATTATAGATGAAAATGAAACCCCCAGTAGAAAAAAATGAATACTACGACGTGACATTTGAGGATTTGACTCACGAAGGGGCAGGCGTCGCAAAGGTGCAGGGCTTCCCGATCTTCGTGCCGAACGCCCTGCCTGAGGAAAAAGCCCAAATCAAAGTGACACGCGTCAAAAAGGGCTTCGCCTTTGGCCGCCTGATCGAGGTGAAGGAAGAAAGCCCGCACAGAACGGACGCCCCATGCCCGATTTACAAGCAATGCGGCGGCTGCCAGCTTCAGCACATGACCTACGAAGGCCAGCTCTTGTTTAAACAAAAACAAGTCAAAGACGTCTTAGAACGGATCGGCAAGCTGGACCTGTCAAACGTCACCGTGCACCCGACACTCGGCATGGAAGACCCTTGGAACTACAGAAACAAAGCACAGGTGCCGGTAGGAGAACGGGAAGGCGGACTCGTCGCCGGATTTTATCAGCAAAGAAGCCATGACATTATCGACATGAGCGCCTGCCTGATCCAGCAATCTAAAAACGACGAAGCTGTCCAAGCCGTCAAAGACATTTGCGCCAAATACGGTGTCAAAGCCTATAACGAAGAACGCCATAAAGGCTGGCTCCGCCATATCATGGTCAGATACGGCGTCGTTACGGGTGAAATGATGATCGTCTTCATCACAAGAACAAGCGATTTCCCGCATAAAGCGAAGATCATCGAAGACATCACAGCGCAATTCCCGCACGTCAAATCCATCGTGCAAAACATCAACCCAAACAAAACAAACGTCATTTTTGGCAACGAAACAAACGTCATCTGGGGCGAAGAATACATCTACGACCTCATCGGAGACGTCAAATTCGCCATCTCCGCCAGATCGTTTTATCAGGTCAACCCGGAGCAAACCAAAGTGCTCTACGACAAAGCGCTTGAGTACGCAGAGCTGAAAGGCGAAGAAACCGTCATTGACGCGTACTGCGGCATTGGCACGATTTCGTTGTTTTTAGCGAAGCAGGCGAAGAAAGTGTACGGCGTTGAGATTGTGCCGGAAGCGATTGAGGATGCCAAGCGAAACGCAGAATTAAACGGCATCACAAACGCGGAGTTCGCGGTCGGAGAAGCGGAAACCGTAATTCCGAAGTGGTACGAAGAAGGCATCGCAGCAGATACGCTAGTCGTCGACCCGCCAAGAAAAGGCTGCGACGAAGCCCTCCTGCGGACGATTGTGGAGATGAAGCCGAAGCGGGTGGTGTATGTGTCGTGTAACCCTGGCACGCTTGCAAGAGACCTGCGGATGCTTGAGGATGGCGGGTATACGACGCTCGAAGTGCAGCCTGTGGATATGTTTCCGCATACGAATCATGTGGAGTGTGTGGCTGTGCTTGAAATTGAGGATTAATGAAGTTATAAAAAGCAAGGGCCTCTCGGATTAGAGGCTTTTTGTTTTCCTGTATAATATTACAATATCCTATTTAAGAACAGGGGTGTATTAAAATAGTAGGTAACGTTACAATTCTTTCGAATTTTCCCATTAAAGAAAATTTGAAAAAGGTTTTAAAAAATTATCAACATGCCAAGAGTGAAACTTTCAAGAATCATCCTCTTGGTTACCTTGTTCGTCATGAAATAAAGAGAAATCTTATTGCAGAGGCTAAATTAGATCTATCCAAATATCATGTAGCAGGGTCAATTGGGATCGGGAAATGGGCTGAGGTTCCATGGATATCTATTTTTAAAAAGAATCTAACAACCTCAGCAACAAGAGGCTACTATATTGTTTACTTGTTTAATGCTGACGGTAGTGGGTTATACGTTAGCTTGAATCAAGGATGGACATACTTCAAAGAAAAGTATGGAACCAAGTTAGGTAAGGCAAAAATTCAAAAGACAGCTTCTATTATCAGAGAAAAACTAAATACTATACCTCGGAAAATGAACCTTTTGAATATTAGTTTAAAAGGAGAAGGTGATCTTGCGAAAGGGTATGAATTAGGACATATATGTGGTCGATATTATGATATGAGTAATTTGGATGAAGAAGACATCATAAGTGATTTACAAGCTTTATTAATTACATACATAGAATTAGAAGGCTTCATTGGAAACAGATCTATAGAACAGTTTAACGATTTCATTTTGTTGAAGGAAGACGGTCTGTTTTTAGAAGATGGGGATAATGAAGAGAAATATCAGTTGGCGACTCAGCAATTCATTGTATCAGAGGGTATAGTTGGGGGATATGAAGTTAATATAAAGAGAGAACGCCCAGATCCAATCTTTAACAAAGGTGGGCAAAAACAATGGTCAAGAAATGCGGGTTTAGCATCAAAAGCTATGATACTTTCAAATTATACATGTGAAATAGATCGTTCACATAAAACATTTATCTCAAAATCTACAAATAAACCGTACGTTGAGTCGCATCATCTTGTTCCTATTGCAAAACAAGAAGAGTTTCGATATGACTTAGATCAATTGGCAAATATAATTAGTCTTTGTCCACTTTGTCATCGTCTTATTCATTTAGGGAAAGATGAAGAGAAAGAAGAACTGTTGAAAAAATTGTTTGAACAGCGTAAAGAGCAACTTAACCGTGTTGGGGTAGAAATTACTTTTTCTGATCTTAAAAGGCTCTACGATATACCTAAATGCTTCTAGAGTAACGTACTATAGTATCTTTCTCTATGCTTTCTAAATTATAACAGTGTCATTTATGACTCTCAATACATTAAAGTACATTATTGACTGTCGGTAATATAAAGAGGATTTTCTATGACTTAGATTCTGATAAAGTTCTAAAAAACATACTCTTACTCCTAATCTTTTCAAGAAAACAGACGCAGCCCAAAGCTGCGTCTTGTCTTTAACCAATCGTTTCATTCCTTGCAATCATAATGTCTCTCTCAAAGATGGCTTTGTCTGCTAGGGAGTTCGTTGAATCGTTTGCAGCTTTGCTTGTCATGTTTCTGGATGCTACGTTTACTTCATTTCCTAAGGAAGAACTGATAAAGCTTACACCGATCAAAGCAATTACAGCGCACAAAGTCAGTTTAAATTTCATACAAACAATCCCCTCTCTGAATTTGTTTGCGGGCATGAACCATCTTTTTGAAACAGATAACAGAATCATCCATCTGCCCAATTTCAGTATAAAACTTTGCGGCTAATAATGCCAACTCTTCCATATAAGGATATCCTTGGGATGTCTCTAATTTGTTGAAAACATTTAATAAAATGGATGCTTCTCCTTTTTGGATAAACAGCGCCTGTAATCCTTCAAACATGATTTTAAATAGGTCATCGTTGAATTTACATGCGAAGCGTACGCCTTTTCTGAAACAATCCATTGCCTGTTCTTGTTTATGTTGAAGAAAATAAATTAAGGCTAAATCGTGGTAAGCTTGTGTCAAGTTGTTGAAATTTGATTTTTTAAATTGGAGTATCGATTTCTCCATGTATTTTGCTGCTTTCGTCAATTCGCCCATTTTAAGATAACAATTTCCGATATTGAATAAAGCTTGGCCGTAAATCCGCTTGTTTTTGCTTTCAAGAAGCCGTGCGCCTTTTAGTGCCTGTTCGAGGTGAGGGAGCGCCTTTTCATGACTTTCTAAATCGTCGTAGTTTCCTGCGATCACAAAATGGCATTGTATGCGGCGGACTGAGTAAAGGTCGTGTGTTTTATAGATGTTATACGCCTGAGAAGAATAGTGCATTGAGACATGGGTTTGTTTCATATGGTAAAACACTTCAGCCATTTTAAAATAAAATTCCGCCCGCTCAATTTCATCTGAAATATAGGGAATTGTGTTTTCTGCTTTTTGATAGAGTGTAATAGCAGTCAAGAAATTGCCTTGTTTAAATTCATACATTCCCTGAAAAAAGTAATAGTAATATTCAACTAGTTTCTCCATCTTCCTGTTGCTGCCTTCAATTCTCTTTAAATATTCTGACAACTTCATTTGTTTTCCTTCAGATGGAATCACATAGTCGATCATAAGCTGATGACGAAATGCAATGAGCTGATAGTAAATCAAGAGGTCTTGGTCTTCTTCCATAATGTCAATGTCCCGTTCGATCTCAGCTTTCAGCATTTCAGCGTCAGTCACATTAAACTTTTGAATATGCCGGTTCCACTCATTAATTTTCATCCCAACATGCGGAGACGAAATCGTGCCCAAACTTCTCACCCTTCCTCTTCTCACTAATTATGTAAATTTTATCAATACTGAAATTTAATAGGAAGGGGTTGAGCAACCGCAAAAAAAATTTTCGGTGCAGTCCGCAAATGGCAGTTTGGGTGTTTCGCGTTATATTTGGTTTTGTGGAGGTAGTACAATCTCAACTTTTGAACTTTGGATTGCGGTTATCACGACTGAGCAGTTTCGTCGTACTCTTTCAGCAGTTTTTCTGTTTTATGCATTTCTATGAGCATAGGATTCATGTAGTCGTTAGCTGATTCTAGATATGCTCTTGTGAGAGTGTCTAGTTTATTTCTAACTTTAGAGAGGTCTTCTTCGAATTGTTCCTCAGAGAAATGTTGGATAAAGACTTTTGCTTCTTCGTATCTTTTTAATATGTTTTTGACATTGGAGTTGGATTCTTTTGATTGTTTGTTTTTATTGTTGTGATTGTTAAATTAATTTGTTTTATTAATTCTCTTCTTACTGTCAAAATGTTGCTCCTATTATAAAGAGATATGAGATAAATATAAAACCTTAATATTAAAAAAAAGTATAGAGTCATCTAAAATCTCATCGTATAGAAAACTTTAACCCATTCAGAAGCAATCAATTTATTAGTTGATCGGTTAACAAATTTTATAATAGGTTTGTTTTTTTGGTTTCCATAAAAGCCAACCTGAGAATATAAAATAGCCCAGCAGTAAAAAGCTGAGCTATTTTTGAATTATAGACCGAAGTAGTTTATTACAAACTGTTTATCATCCTCATCTTCAGGCAATATTCCTAAATTTTTATATTCCCATACTACTTGTCGTTGAGTACCGTTTAAGTCTGAGGCAATGACATCGGTGTAATCATATTCTATTGAAAATTTGCCGCTTCGTTCTAGATTCAAAGTGAGGTTTGTCCATAAGTCTTCATTGTTTGTTTTAAATTCATTTTGTAACTCTTCGAAATAATCATGCAATTCATATAGAAGTTCGTCATATATATCTTCATCAACATTAAAATGTTCAGGAATATCGTGTGAATATATATATTCCTGATTTTGTGGAGTAGTAAAGAAGAAGTAAACTTCTGAAGAATCATCTAAAATTTCGGCATAAAGAGCAACCTTCTTCCATTCAGAGGGGATAATTTCATTTATTTGCTCAGCGATTTTTTGATATACTTCGCTCATTTTTTGAGTTTCCATTCGATTAACCTCTAACTCCGATTCGATGATTGCATTAGTTTATGTTTAGATAATCCTTAACAAATTCTTTATCCTCTTCATCTTCGGGGAAAATACCCAAGTTATTGAACTCCCAAATCATTTGTCTTTCGTATTCGTCCAAATCAGACTCAATAACATCTTCATAATCATAATCAATTGAAAACGTTCCAGAGCTTTCAAGATTCAGTGTCAAATTTGTCCATGCTTCGGGATTATTTTCTTTAAATTCAGTGTGTAACTGCTTAAACAACTCTTGGAGGTCTAGTAGTAGTTCGGTATAAATTTTTTTACTGACCTGAAATTGTTCTGGAATGTCGTGAGAGTATATATATTCATCGTTTTCTGGTGTTTGAAAGAAAAAATACACTTCTCTGGAGCCGTCTAGTATTTCTGCATAAAGAACAACTTTGCTCCATTCGGAAGGGATCATGTCATTAATTTGTTCTGCTATTTTTTGATATAGCACTTCCATCTTTTTTGTTTCCACTAGATTAACCCCCTGGTTTATTTTCTATAGTAACTTGTCTCGCTCTACGATTACCTATCTTATATTCAACATTAAATAATACAGGTCTAAGTGAATCTCCCTGATAAACCGGTTCTATATTAACTTTTACTTGCTTAGGAGGTTTTCCATTTAACGCCTTTGACCACACTTGCTCCATTTTGTACCATTTCCCGCCGCTCCTATTAATCTGAGAATTCATCGGCACGATATTGTCAAACTGGCCTGAGCCTTTGAATTGGGTGGCGATTAAATGGCCTCCGTCATCGTCAGGCTTTCGGTCTTGGGGCTTTCCAGCATTCGACTGTGCATATTGGTTTCGTTTTGCTTCTCCCATCTGTAAGTCTGCTTTGACACTTGTAATTCTACCATAATTGTCAGTGGTGTACGTGTAGCCTTCTTTTGTTTTATAAACGACATTTGGCTTCAGCACTTTCTTTCTGCTCCATTTTGCATAATGCTCGCCGTATTTGACGGTTACCGGCGGAACATGTGGCGCTGGAGTTCGTCTTCCGCTTGATGACGTTCCGTATGGTTTCGGCAGGATGACCTTGGCGAATTTTTGCAGTCCTTCTTTAAGCGTGACCCCGTTGACTGCGTTGTAAGGAACGCCTGCCGGCACTAAATCGTGACGGGGATGATAGGGGAGAATATCCGCAAGTGTGAGATCTCCGATTTGATTTAATTTGGTTTTGACGTGTTTTTTGGATACTTCTATGCCTGTGTTTACTTTTTGTTTGATGTGATCAATGGTTTGTTTTGAGACCGTGATGGCTTTTTGTGCTGTTGCTGATTTGCTTGCTGCTGTTTTGACTTTGGCCGTCACTTTGGCGGCTGTGCCTGTTTTGGAGACGGCGCCAACGCCTTTTGTGCCGACAACTGATGTGACAACAGTGCCAACCGCATATGACACCCATCTTGCTCTTGAGTAGGTGTCACCATTCACCATGTCTTTTTGGTATGATTCTTCGATTGCCGCTGAAATGGCTTCATACGTTTTGATCGGGTGAGCCACCGCTCCTGTAATGGCTTCAACGGTTCCGCCCGGATCTGTGACCATATCCCACAGACCTGTGACCGCGTCTTTTCCTGAATCGTAAAGGCCGACGGCAACCCCTTTGAAGCCTGCTTCAAGCTCACGCGTGTTTTCAATTTGGATGAAGTATCTTTGCTGTTCTGCTGTCAGATTTTCATAGCTGATTGTTTTTGCCATTTCGTAGAATTCATCAGCATCTGCATAATCGTAGTTTTTCAGTCTTTCTTTCAGTTTTTCAATCTCACGTTCCTTCGCTTCCTCTTTCTTAATCTTCAAGTAAGCATCCGTCCGCTTTTCAATGTCGCCTTTTTTCTTATGTATGTCACTCTCACGGTACGCCTTGGCGTTGTAGTGGATGGGAGTTGCGTTTTTGCCTTTTCCCGTTGCGTCTTGGAGCTTTTGGAAGTCGGACTTGATGAATTGTTCGTTTGGTTCTGACAGGGCATATTCTGTCTTCAGGTCTTCGTCCAGAGCGTCCAATTTTTCCAGTGTTTTTTTGCGTTTGTCGTTGGCATCGGCCAGCTCGTCTTTGAAGACTTCTGTTGAAAACAGGTCGAGCGGGAGGATGTCGTTGATATCGTTCAGGATGTCTTTCATGGCTTTTTTCTGTTCGGACATGATGGATTTCGATTTTTTGTGGGCGTTTGCCAGCTCATGTTCCAGAAAGGATTCTTCGATGTATGCGTCAGAGAGGGCTTTATCCTCAACGGCTCCGGCGATGCTGTTGAAAAATGCGATTTTCATGTCGATATAGTCGATCCATTGGTCGGTGACGCCGACGTGGTCGTGGTAGAAGGCTTTGATGTTGCTGGCGCCTTTTCCTGAGAATTCGCTGTCACTGAGATCCGCGACGCTTTTTAACGCTTTTCTCAAGTTGACCATTTGCGTTCTTAGTTCTTTGTACTCTTTTGCACGGTCTCTCGCTTCCGAAAGCAGTGTTTTCGCTTCAAATACTTTCATGACCATTTCCCTTCTTTTTTACACTCAATATCAAAATTTTACCACGGTGCGGGATAAGGGTGGGTGTGAGAACATGTTTCGGTGGAAAAATGAGTCATTTGGCATGGATCTTTATTCATGGAGGGATTGTGTAAACATAGTCGAAATGATTATTAATAGACATGTAAAGGAGCGTTTTGATGAAGAAAAAAGGCATTACATTCGGTTTATTAGGGTTTATGATATGCATCATCCTGTTTGCTCTGTATCTTCAGTTACATAATAAAAGCAATATTCCTGTCAAAACTTCCGCCATTCATCCTGAAGAAGACCGCATCTTTTTTATCTATTCCAACCCTCTCATAAAAGAGAGTACGCTGCTCTCAACCTCAACAGGCGAAAGATTTAATAGGCGCACGTTCAAGGTGGCGGATGTGCCGTACATCCAAACGAAGTCTTACGCATCAACAGACATTGTATTATTAGCGGAACATGAGTCCTTTTATTACACGCTGGAGAAGGATGGAATCAGAGAGCATCCGCTATCAAATCCCATTTTCGTTCTGGTATGAGGGGAAGGATGTTTCTGTTAAGGCCTATAACGTTGATACGACGGGGAATGACATCCATATAAACGATAAAAAAATGAAAAAGGAATATAGCCTCACCTTGCCTTCACTTGTCACGATGGGGGCGAGTGACGAGAATTATATTTATGTCATTCAAGGCATGGCAATTTACGTGATCGACAGAAACACAGAGGAAATCATTGAGACCCTAAGCTTAGCCTCGTATGGGGATAAATTCGCAGACTCAACCGATTTTATTGTCGCAAGCTCCCAGCATGAACTGACTGTGGTTGAAAAAGGGACATGGAAGACGAAGTATATTTCTTATCCTGATGATCTTGAATATGCTGATACCGTGTACTATGACAAAGAAAGCGGCCATTTTTATGTGACGTACGAAGACAAAGAGGGGGAAGCGAACCTGCTTGAGTATGGGAAGGACTTTTCTTTTCACACATACGGTTTAAAATTCCCTTATATGGATGCAAAGTTTAAGGGGAGTCAACTGTATGTTGTTGCCCAGGAAGAACATAAAAAAGGCATTGGCGGGTATGTGGGTGTGTTTGATATCCATACCAAGAAGTTGCTTTATCAGTTTGATTTGCCTGAGGAACAGGTGAAGGTTCAGGATTTTGTTGTGATTGATTGAGTGTATTCAGTCTCTTTCTGCTTCTGTAAAAGCGGAATATACAGACCACCAATACACCTTGGACTATCAAAGGATAGATAACAACTATAATTATCAATGTTAGATCAATAGAATGAGGTTGACGCTGTGTTACTAATTGCTTAAAACATAGATGCTTTGCGCATGGAGCAATGCCTATAGACAAAAAATCAGGATAACAAAGAAGAAGGAGGCTCATTAGAACCTGTCAATAAAGTAATGAGATTGAGAAAAGTGGGCGAAAGAGTGCTGTTACGAGCTGGTGAATACGTATATGGAATAAACGAAGAGCCTATGCCGCAACGTATATGTGTTGCGGACATAGGTCTTTTTAATAGTCATATTTTACAGACAGGGGAAACGGATATCTGAGCGTATGTTGCGCAATCATTGTAAGAGGCACACGGTTTGTTGTCAGAGCTGACACAGTATTCTTAATGACTGACTGATTACATTGCACTGCTTTTACCAACTCTTTACAATCTTTATGCCAAATTAATCTTAGATTGATATTCGTTTGCTAGTATCAAAGTATGAAATAAATAAGAGTGAGGAGTTTGATGATGAAAAGGACGTTTTTAGCTTTGCTTACTTTAGTTATACTCGTCGTATTTTCAGGTTGTTCATCTTCTGCCGGAGGAGCAGGTGCTGAAAAGGATACGCTTACGATGGCTTGGCTTCCCAATGAATCTGGGTCAGACTTTACAGAAGCACGGGATGAGATAGGAAAGATTATTGAGGAGAAAACAGGCAAAAAGGTCAAACATCAAACGACAACAGACTATATTGTCGCAATTGAAGCAATCGCCAATGGAAATGCGGATATATCTTTCTTAGGCGCGCAGGGTTACATAGAAGCACATAATAAAAATGAAAAGGTTCTTCCTCTCGTCGTTCGATCTGGTGAGTCCGGGACTTTAGAGGATGCGGTTTATTACAGCTGGCTGGCTGTCAATAAAGGTAATGTGGATGAATATAAGAATGGTAACGAATTTTCGATTGACCACATTAAGGGTAAGAAGTTTTCTTTCGTATCTAACAGTTCCACTTCTGGGTTCAAGGTTCCATCGCAAGGCATCGTGGATTATTTCAGCAAAAAGGATGAGTTTAAGAGCTTGAAGGCAGAGGATTTGCTGCAAGGCGGCAAAAACCAGTTTTTTAGCGAGGTATTATATGGAGGTTCTCACCAAGGATCTGCAGTCAACCTGTTATCAAACAAAGCGGATGTCGCTGCGTTCTGTGATTCATGTGTAGACACTTATGTAGAGTTGGCGGAAGGGGAAGAGAATCGTCCCGGAGCGGTTTATAAAGTAAAAGAGGGGGCGGCAGAACCATTTAATACAGTTGTCGGGAAAGAATTTTCCCTCATTTCCGCTACTCCTGTGCTTAACGCGCCATTTGCCATTAACTCTGAGAATGTGGATAAAGATCTCCAAGCCCAACTTGTAGACATATTAACATCTGATGCGGTGACAAATAACGAAAAAGTTTTCGTGCCAGAGGATTCCAAGTTTACAGGGTTATTCACGAAAAAAGGGGATGAGCGTTTAGTAGAAGTCGATGACTCTTGGTTTAACCCGATTCGCGAACTTTCCAAATAATGAATAACGAACAAGGAGATGTAAACTATGTCAGCCTTATTAGAAGTGAATCAAGTATCCAAACGATTTGGCGAGGATCAATTGGCGTTGTCAGATGTTTCCTTCTCTGTCAATCAAGGAGAGTTCGTTTCAATTATCGGTCCATCAGGAGCAGGGAAATCGACTCTCCTTCGCTGCATTAATCGCATGATTGATGCAAGCAGCGGAGACATAACCTTTGATAACATCAATGTGACGAATCTAAGGAAGAGGGACTTAAAAAAAATCCGAACAAAAATGGGGATGATTTTTCAACACTATAACTTAGTGAACCGCTTGAGTGTAATTGAAAACACCCTTCACGGCAACTTAGGAAAAAAATCCACCTTGGCAGGGGTTTTCGGCCTGTACAGTCAAGATGAAAAGGAAGAAGCCGTTAAGATTTTGCAAGTTCTTGGTTTGGAAGAACACATTTACAACCGGAGTGACCAGTTGAGTGGTGGACAAAAGCAGAGAGTGGGAATCGCCCGTGCCTTGATTCAAAATCCCCGCATGCTTCTATGCGATGAGCCCATCGCTTCACTAGATCCTAATTCTGCAAAGATCATCATGGATCATTTGAGAAACATTTCAACTGACATGGGCATAACCGTTCTCGTCAATCTTCACCAAGTAGACGTAGCTATGAAGTACTCAGATCAAATTATCGGAATCAACCGGGGCCGGGTTGTGTATCATGGTTCGCCTAAAAACATTACGAAAGAGGATATTCAGAGTATTTACGGCTCAGAAGCTGAGGATCTTATTTTTGATATAGGAGGCATCCATGCAAGCTAACATCTTTGCAAAAAAGAGACGCAGTACATTAGGCACTGTTTTTATCGTAGGCGTCGTTACATTGTTAGCGATTATCATTACCGAATTCAATGTTATTAAAGGTTTTGCCTCTCTTCCTAAAGCCGTCGAATGGGGGGTGGGAAACTTCTACCCGACGAAAGAGTCGTTAGCGAAACTGCCGGATATCATGGAGATGCTCATCGAGACATTGCTTGTCTCGATTGCAGCAACCACAACAGGGGCCATATTTGCTCTGTTATTTGCGATTTTAGGCTCCGACACAATGAGGGTGAATGTGTTCTTTGGCCGTATCAGCAGAGGCATCGCCACTATTTTTCGAAATATTGATGTGGCGGCGTGGGCCATGATCCTATTATTCTCGTTTGGCCAGAGTTCATTGACTGGTTATTTTGCTTTGTTTTTTGGCTCGTTCGGCTTTTTGACAAGAGCTTTTGTGGAAACGATTGATGAGGTGAGCGGAGGCTCTGTTGAGGCGCTGCAATCGACTGGAGCGGGTTATTTTCCAATCATCATCCAATCGGTGCTTCCGTCGAGCCTGCCGCAGATGATCAGCTGGATTTTGTTTATGATCGAGACAAATATAAGGAGTGCGACCTTGATTGGGCTGCTGACGGGCTCAGGCATAGGATTTACCTTTAACCTGTACTACAAGAGCCTCAACTATGATATCGCCTCATTAGTGGTGGTCGTCATTATCGTAACGATCTTATTGATTGAAACCTTATCGAATTATGTAAGAAGGGTGATTTTGTAATGGATTCAAACGAACAAATGGACGAATCAAACCAGGTGCTTACATCCCCGCTGCCCAAAAAAATAAAAATCAAAACAATGACAAAATCAACGGTGGTTATAAGAGGCACCCTTCTTATTCTAGCATTGCTCACGGTATATGCATTCAGCAGTTTTGACTATAAAGAACTGAATGTTGGGGAAGCGGTCCTTGCCACTTTTGCTAACTTGAAAGCTATGTTTTTTGAGCCTCATCTTAACCATTTAACGTTTACTGATGCCCTTTACGGCGTTTTTGTGACACTATGTCTCGCTTTTTTGACCACGGTATTCGGAGCAGTCATCGCCTTGTTTTTAGGCTTGCTTGCTGCTGAAAACTTAACCAATAAACGGATTTCCACGGTTATGAAAGGATTGGTTGCTTTTATAAGAGCTGTTCCGACAGTATTGTGGGTGCTGATTTTTGCTGTAGCGGCAGGTCTGGGAAGTGTTGCTGCTGTCATCGGTATGACATTTCATTCAATCAGCTATTTGGTGAAGGCCTATTCAGAGTCTTTTGAAGAACTGGATAACGGGGTGATAGAAGCACTTCAAGCGAGCGGAGCGAACTGGTGGCAGATTATCTTTCAAGCCGTAATCCCTTCTTCTCTCACTTATATGATTTCATGGACGTTTCTGCGGTTTGAAATCAATTTTGCGGTCGCTGTCGCAATGGGCGCAGCTGCGGGTGCAGGCGGTATCGGATTTGATATGTTTATGGCGAGCAATTTTTATCAGGATATTAGAGAAATAGGCTCCATCACCTACTTTATTTTAGCCATTGCTGTCCTTTTAGAGATGGTAGCCGTTAGGTTGAAGAAAACGCTCAAGGTAAATGGGTAAGACTAAGGACAACCCCTTTTTAACAGCTTAGTAGCTGGGCGAAACAGGATCAAAGAAGCTGGAAAAGCTTCTTTTTTGTATTTGACATCGTTTCGATGAGTGAATGGCTGAATGGCGTATTACAAGTAAAATGACATGGACCCTTGCCTAAAGGGGCTTTTTTTGCGAAGAAAAGCAAATTGACAGGATGAAAAAACAATTTCTTCCTTTCATATTGTTTTCAAAATTTGGGATTGATAGAATATGACATATCTCACAGAGAAGGAGGGAAGCCGTTGAGTCAAGCCATACCGTCTTCGCGTGTTGGTGTTAAGATTAATGAATGGTACAAGATGATTCGCCAGTTCAGTGTTCCGGATGCTGAGGTTCTGAAAGCGGAGGTGGAGCAGGACATTCAGCAGATGGAAGAGGATCAGGATTTGCTGATCTATTATTCTCTGATGTGTTTTCGGCACCAGCTGATGCTGGATTATTTGGAGCCGGGACAAACATACGGGAATCGCCCTACAGTGACAGAGCTTTTGGAAACAATTGAAACTCCTCAGAAAAAACTCACAGGCCTTTTGAAATACTACTCTTTGTTTTTCCGCGGCATGTATGAATTTGATCAGAAAGAATATGTAGAAGCGATCGGGTATTATCGCGAGGCGGAGAAAGAACTGCCGTTTGTGTCAGATGAAATTGAGAAAGCGGAATTCCATTTTAAAGTGGCAGAAGCGTACTACCATATGAAGCAAACCCATGTGTCGATGCATCATATTCTTCAAGCCTTAGACATTTATCAAAACCATCCCCTATACAGCGTTAGAACGATACAAAGCTTGTTTGTGATCGCCGGCAACTATGATGATTTCAAACATTATGACAAAGCGCTCCCGCATTTAGAAAAGGCGCTGGAATTGGCCATGGACATTCAAAACGACCGCTTTATCGCCATTTCTCTATTGAACATCGCGAACAGCTATGACAGATCAGGAGACGATCATATGGCTATAGAACATTTCCAAAAAGCTGCGAAAATAAGCAGAGAGAAAGTCCCTGATCTGCTTCCGAACGTCTTGTTTGGATTAAGCTGGACATTATGTAAGGCAGGCCAAACACAGAAGGCGTTTCAGTTCATAGAGGAAGGATTAGAACATATGACAGCCTATCCAAATGCGGGGTCCCACAACCTTTATAAAGAATTGTATCTGTTCTTGCAGGCAGTGTACAAAGAGGTTGTTGACGAACGGAAAATTCATGATCTTTTAAGCTATTTCGAAAAAAAGAACCTGCACGCGTACATTGAAGCATGTGCCCGGAGTGCAGCCGCTGTTTTTGAAAGCCGCTGTCTTTTTGAACACGCTGCTGCGTTTTATCGGAAAGTGCTGAAAGCCCAAGATGATATTCAAAAAGGAGAGTGTTTATATGCCTATTAAGAAAAAAGTGATGATGTGCCTTGCAGTTACGCTAGTTTTCGGAAGCATTTCGTTTCCTTTCTTGACGCAGTCCGGCGGCTTTAAGGAATCTACAGATCGAAATACGACGCATCTCGATCATTCCCCTTACAATCTTATGAGTGATCAGAAGAAGAAAGCCCTTAGCTAGGGCTTTTTCTTCCTTTACGGAAGACGTTCGACTTTCCACATCACGGCATTCCTTCTATTTCTAACGCAAGACACTCGAAACAACCAAACCATTTGAGGTATAATGGATAAAGTGAATAACAGTATTTAGATTGATATATATGAAAGAGAGTGGAACATCATGGGCCGTAAGTGGAACAATATTAAAGAGAAGAAGGCGTCTAAGGACGCGAATACGAGTCGGATTTATGCGAAGTTTGGCCGTGAGATTTACGTGGCGGCGAAGCAGGGCGAGCCTGATCCGGAATCCAACCAGGCGCTGAAGGTAGTGCTTGAGCGCGCGAAAACTTACAGCGTGCCGAAAAACATCATTGAACGTGCGATTGAGAAGGCGAAGGGCGGAGCGGAAGAAAATTACGATGAGCTTCGTTATGAGGGCTTTGGTCCGAACGGATCAATGATCATCGTTGATGCGCTGACGAATAATGTAAACCGCACGGCGCCGGAAGTGCGTGCGGCGTTCGGGAAAAACGGCGGAAACATGGGTGTGAGCGGATCTGTTGCTTACATGTTTGATGCGACGGCTGTTATCGGTATGGAAGGCAAAACAGCTGACGAAGCGCTTGAAATCCTGATGGAAGCGGATGTCGACGTCCGTGACATTTTAGAAGAGGATGACAGCGTGATCGTATATGCTGAGCCGGATCAATTCCATGCGGTGCAGGAGGCGTTTAAAAACGCGGGCGTTGAGGAATTTACAGTAGCCGAGCTAACCATGCTTGCGCAAAGTGAAGTAACGCTTCCGGATGATGCGAAGGAACAGTTTGAAAAATTGATTGACGCATTAGAGGATTTGGAAGATGTTCAGCAGGTGTATCATAACGTTGATTTAGGTGAATAAAACGTAAGCAGACTGTTATGGTCTGCTTTTTTTGTTCTTGAAAGTGTTAGGTTTGATGCCTATCGGTCTGTAAATATTTATCTATTAAAAAAAGTTCTCACCTTTATAGTTAAAAAGACCTTCGGCAGAGCCGAAGGTCTTCTTCATTATCGATTGAATTGAAAAAGCTTAGCCGCGTTTTCAGTGCCGATTTTGTACCGATCCGTTTCGCTGATTGGACATTGGTCAAACCAGGAAGAGATTTCTTCCATTGTTTCATAAGGATAGTCGACCGAAAAGAGGATGCGGTCTGAGCCAACCTCTAACAATGTATCAATTAAAGCCTGGGTTCTGAACACACCGCTTGTTGTGAGATAAAAGTTTTTGCGGAGGTATTCAGTTGGCGCTTTCTTATGGCTGCCGTGGGTTTCAGGACGCTGATGGCGGAGTCTGTGTTCAACCCGCGGCAATGTAAACGGCAGGCCCTCGCCCAAGTGGCCAAGGATGACAGTCAAATCAGGGTATTCGTCGAAAAGGCCGCTGAGCATCAGGCGGATGGCATGTGTTGCTGTTTCAAAACCGAAGCCCCACGCTGAACCGAGGAGACCTTCGTAGCCTTCATAGATACGCTGCTGATGCGGCAGCGGGATACGCGGATGCAGATAGACGGGAACCTGCAGTTGCGCGGCTTTTTCCCAGAAAGGGCGTACCTGGGGCTCGTCTAAATATTGAGCGGTGTTTTCGTCCCCAATGTTGCTGTAGCCGTTGACCAAGGCACCCACAAAGCCGAGCTCGTTTACGGCCCGTTCGAGTTCCTTCGCAGCTTCTTCAGGATCTTGAAGCGGAACTGCCGCAAATGCTTTAAAGCGGTCAGGATGCTTAGAAACGAAAAATTCCGCAGCGTGATCGTTCATTTGCCTTGCGAGATTCACAGCTCTGTCAGGATCAGTGATACCTTCAATACCAGGCTGTGTCAATGAGAGAATTGAGGTTTGGATTCCGTTTCGATCCATGTCTTCAATCCGTTTCTCGAATTCCTGCAATCGTACTTGGACAGCGCTGAAATACTCATCGTCAGTAAAATTGTGGCTTCCTGTAGCCGGAAAATCAGGAGATTCCCAGTGCTCTTCTAATGCGATTTTTCCTTTCATATGCCAAAGACTCCTCTCTTTATCATAACGGGTGGTGAAATCAGATGGAGTGCACTCATGTTACGTAACGAAGCTTCGTTAAATAATTATTGAACATAATGTTCATTACTTTACATCATGTACAAGATGTACGTTCATGGTACAGTAGATTTTGGGAAAAGGTCAATAAACAGAGAACGCCCAAATGTGTAGAAGTAGACACCTGCGGATGATTTGTCCAGAAGAAAATGAAAGTTAGACAGGGAGGAAAAAAATGTCTAAAAAACACAAAGTCGATCCGAGAATCAGACGAACAAACCAATATTTAAGAGACGCTTTAATCACCCTTCTGAAAGAAAAAGATGCCAATTCGATTACAATTCAGGAAATTACCGAAAAAGCGGATCTGACCCGCGGCACCTTTTATTTGCATTATCGGGATAAACAGGATTTTCTGTTTCAAAGTATGACAGAGGTTCTTGATGATTTGATCCGGCAGGTAAAGCCAGAAACGCCGGTCGGACCGGTCAGTATTAATGAGGATCATCCGCCTGTATCTTTTGTGAAGCTTTTTGAGTACATCCATGAACATGCCGAATACTTCCAAGTGATGCTGAGCGACAGAGGTCTGCCGCAATTCAGAAGTCTTATGGCGGAGTTTGTTCAGAAACGAATTTACGAGGAATTGCTTTCTTCGATTGAGGAATCAGAGAAAACGCTGCAGGTGCCGAAAGAGATACTCGTCAGCTATATCACATCGGCCCATATCGGGGTTATTTGTTCCTGGCTGGAGAGCGGCATGAAGTACAGTCCGTTGTTTATGGCGAATCAATTAACGCGTTTAACGCTGCTGGGCCCGCTCCGTATCGCTGGGATCGAAGAACAGGTCAAGCTTCCTTATTAACGCTTTTAGTCATAACCCTGTCTCCTTCCTCATACCTATTAAGGTCATTGTTTTTGAGAAAGGAGGAGCCGGAATGAAGGATATGCAGCCGTTTACGCCCATCAAATCATACACGCCCTTTCACAGCCGTTTTGATCCCTGTCCGCCCATAGGGAAGAAATATTACAGAACGCCGCCTAATCTCTATATGACCTTTCAGCCTGAGCATATGGAGCAATTCTCGCCGATGGAGGCTTTGAGGAAAGGCACCCTTTGGAAGGATCTCTATGATTTTTATGAAAACCCTTATCGAGGGGGAGACGCACATGACAAAAAGGGTTGATGCCGAATATTACCGTCAGCTTGAGCAAATACAGGCTGCTGATTTTGTGCTTGTTGAGCTGAGTCTTTACTTGGATACACATCCTCATGATGAAGATGCGCTGAAGCAATTCAATCAATATTCCGGCTATTCAAGGCACTTAAAAAGACAGTTCGAATCCTCTTACGGACCGCTCTTGCAGTTTGGCAACAGCCCAGCTGACAAGGATTGGGATTGGGGGAAAGGGCCTTGGCCGTGGCAAGTATAAGGAGGAATGCCTGAATGTGGGTGTATGAAAAGAAGCTGCAATACCCTGTCAAGGTCAGTACGTGCAATCCGACGCTGGCGAAGTATTTGATTGAGCAGTATGGCGGAGCGGACGGCGAGCTGGCCGCGGCTCTTCGATATTTAAACCAGCGTTATACGATTCCTGATAAGGTCATCGGCCTTTTAACAGATATCGGCACGGAGGAGTTTGCCCATTTGGAAATGATCGCGACTATGGTGTATAAATTAACAAAAGACGCTACGCCGGAGCAGCTGCGTGAAGCGGGGCTTGGCGACCATTACGTGAATCATGACAGCGCGCTGTTTTATCACAACGCGGCGGGCGTTCCGTTTACTGCGAGCTATATCCAGGCGAAGGGTGACCCGATTGCCGATTTATACGAAGACATTGCTGCAGAGGAAAAGGCGCGGGCGACGTATCAATGGCTGATTGATATTTCGGATGATCCTGATTTAAATGATTCCCTGCGTTTTTTGCGTGAACGTGAAATTGTACACTCCATGCGCTTCAGGGAAGCGGTTGAAATTTTAAAAGAAGAGCGGGATAAAAAGAAGATTTTCTAATGGGCAAATTGGCCTCTCTTTCATACACCCTTTTACATATAAAGAAAATGGTCTGTTTTTGCTGTTTAGTCTGCATTATAATCAAGGTGTGTGTGCAAGCTTACTTTTTGATTGGGAGGCCTTTATGTCAGCTTTTAAGATGAAGAACGAAATGATTGCAGATGGATTTTACGCGTGTCCGGCTGTCTATGAGGATGCAGAATCGATTACTGGATTGCTCGTCCGAACAGCTGAATGGCTCCGGGATCGGGGTTCTAATCAATGGAGCGGACTGCTGAAAGGGCAAGATACACATGACATCACGGGGGCAATTGAAAATGGACATGTGTTTGTGTTTAAAAAAGACAAAGAGCTTGCGGCTGTCGTGATGCTGCTGCCTGAACCGAGCGAGTGGGACCAGACGCTTTGGGGAGACGATGGGCATGAGGAGTCCATTTATTTGCACCGCCTCGCAGTAAGCCGCCGGTTTGCGGGACAGGGGCTTGGAGAACGCGTCCTTCATTGGGCGGAGACGGACATATCCTTTCCGGGAAAAACACGGATCCGTCTTGATTGTGTCGCTGATAACGATGCCTTGCATTCCTTTTATCGGCGTATGGGATATGAATTTATGGGTGCTGATGCATCCGGGTATCATTTGTTTGAAAAAGAGCTTTCGGCAGAATAAGCGTCCTTTGCAGGAGGCTTTTTTGTCTTTTTCTAAAAGGGGAGGGCAGGCGATGTGGCCGGAATGGATGTTGGCCGGACTGATTGTCCCTGGTGTGTTTGCGATCTGGCACAGCACGGCTGGGAAGGAGATGCGCTTGGAATGCTTGGATTCAATGTGATTGGCGGAGCGGTTACGGGATATTTGATCGATAGGGCCATCCGGCGATACAGGAGAAGTTAAGGAGATCTGCTGCCTCTCATATGTCGAATGTTAAACAGGATGGCAGGAATTTTCTTTCGAACAGAGAAATACTTATTACTTAGAATGAAAGCGTTTTCTAAAACGGGAAGGTGATGTTGATGATACACAGTGTGACGAATGGGCTGGATCGTTTTTGCACGTGGGTGATGAGACTGGCCTATTTGAATGTGCTTTGGCTGTTATTTTCTCTTGCGGGCCTCGTTGTGTTTGGGCTGCTGCCTGCTACTGCCGCAATGTTTTCAGTCACGAGAGAATGGGCGAAGGGGAACACAGATGCCCCGGTGTTTTCTGTTTTTTTTCGGGCGTTCAAAAAGGAATGGCGGGCAGCACAGATTCTCGGGCTTATTCTTGTGACGGCCGGCTTGTTTCTGTTTGCGGATATGCGGATTGCGGCGCAGATGAATCAGCCTGTGCTCGTCAATGTGTTCCTGAGCATCAGCTTGATTTTCGCATTTGTTATGCTGTATGTGTTTCCTGTGTTTTCTCATTTTGACGTGAAAATCAGAGAAGTGCTGAGCATCAGCTTTTTGATAGCCTTCAGCCGTCCGGCGGTGACGCTCATGATGGCGGCAGGCGCTGTCGGTGTGTTGTTTCTCGTGTTGTTTCACGTCACGTTTCTGCTATTTTTCAGCGGGAGTTTACTGAGCCTGATCTTAACGAAGCTATCCTTTAAAGCGTTTCGGTCAATGGATCAGCGTCAGGAGAAAGAAGAGGCGGCATGAAAAAAAGAGCTGCTGGCTGGTACAGGCGGATGAAAATTAGGGATAAGCTGTTTGTGTTCCTTTCACTGATTATGGCTATTTCCTTTTTGTTTGTATACAGCGGGGTGCAGTATGCCTTTCATGTGTATGATGAGCAAATTTACCGCAAATCCTCGGAGGTGCTGCGGATGTCTTCTGAAAGGATCGAAGACGAGCTGAAGAAGATAGAGGATGTGTCATATGAAATCATTACGGACGAACAGATTCAGCGCATTCTGAGCATGCAAAACCGCGTTGATACGTACGATCAGTATCAAATGAAGCAGAAGCTGTGGGATCAGCTGGCGGAATATGCCGGTGATGAAAAGTACATCGATTCCATTCATTTGATTGATGCCCGCGGCTCGGAGTATTCAGCGGGAAGCAGTTCTTCAGATCTTTTGAAGCAGGAGCGGGAAGAGGTGTTTAAACGAGCCAAAGCGAAAAATGGAAGAAATCTTTGGATGACGCTCGGTGATTCCGATCCTGTCCTGATTTCAGCGCGGCAGATCAGATCCTATCACCAGTTGAGTTTGAACAGCTTGGGCATGGTGCTGATCCAAGTCAATGTGAAACAGATGATCCGTGATGTACCAAAGGATTGGGGCGATTCGGTCGGAGACATCATGATCGCTGACCAAAGCGGGAATTTGGTGTATTCGGCACATTCATCTGTGCTTGTTCCTGAAGCGGCAAAAGAAACGCTAAAGCACCCTGGTTATGACTTGATAAAAAAGAATGGCAAACGTTACTTTATTTCTTTCCTTCAATCATCCTACCAAAATTGGAGCTACTATAACGTCATCCCCTTTGATCAGATGTTCGAAAAAATTTCCTTTATGAAAACGGTGATTGGCACGTGTTTTCTGCTGTTTTTCTGTGTGGTTTTGCTTTTCGGAAGGAAAATCGCCAACAATATCACGGAGCCGATCGAGCAGCTTGTGTCCGCAATGAAATCGGTGCAGGACGGTGGCATTGAGGCGGGCGTATCGCTTTCTCTGCCGGAACATACACAGGATGAGGCCGGCATGCTGAACCGCCATTTTACGGTCATGATGAAGCGGATTAACGAGCTGATGGAAGAAAATGTGGAAAAACAGCTCATCATTAAAGAAACTGAATTGAAGGCGCTGCAAGCCCAGATCAACCCGCATTTTTTATATAATACGCTCGAGTCCATCAATTGGCTCGCAAAAGCAAATCAGCAAAAGCAAATTTCAAAGATGGTGGAATCACTCGGTTTTCTTCTTCGAAACAGCATACATATGAAGAAAGATATCGTGACCATTCAGGAGGAGGCGGATATCGTTCTTCACTATATGACCATTCAGCGGTTTCGATTTGAAGAGCGCCTAAACTTCACGTTGGATATTGACGATGAGGTAAAGCATTGCCTCATTCCGAAACTGACGCTCCAGCCGCTGGCGGAAAATGCGATACAATACGCACTTGAGCCTTTTACAAGGCCGTGCGCCATCCGCCTTCAGGCGAAAAAGATGAAGGATTGTGTCTGTATTACCGTCGAAGATAACGGCCCCGGCATGGATGAACGGATGCTTGAAACATCGTGCGGAAGAGGAATCGGACTTTGGAATATCCGTGAACGCATCCGGCTGACATTCGGAGAGCCGTATGGCTTGCGCATTCAGTGTGAGAAAGGAAAGGGAACGAGGGTTGTGATCACTATACCGTGCCGAAATGAGGTGGTGTGATGTATAAGATCTTGCTAGCTGATGATGAGAGGATTATTCTTGACGGAATGGCAGGAATCATTGAGTGGGAGGCGCTTGGCGCTTCATTAATCGGCAAGGCGCAGAACGGCAATGAAGCGTATGAGAAGATCTTACATAAGCAGCCGCATATCGTCATTACAGACATCAAAATGCCCGGCATGGACGGGCTTGAGCTGATCAAAAAGGTGTCAGGCGTGAGTCCGTCGGTTCAATTTATCGTTCTGTCCGGGTTTGGAGAGTTTGAGTACGCGAAGGAAGCAATGAAATATGGGGTCAAGCATTATTTGCTGAAGCCCTGCAATGAACAGCAGATTATCAGCTCACTGGAGGAAATCATTGTTGAACTGAAGCGGCATGAGGTGCGGAAAAAGAAAACCGCTCATCTGAAACATGAGCTCGATCATATCCGTTCTTTTGCTGCCGATCAATATTTGGAGGGCGTGATCGCCGGTGTGGCCCAGTTGTCCCCGCCTTCTTCACTTGCCGAAAAAAAGGTCCGCCTCCTCATTGTAAAAGGGGAACAATCTGTTGATGACGCGGCTAGAGAAGTGCTCGGGTCGGCGCTGACAGCGGTTTGCAGCAGCGAAGAATGGACCGTGCTCGCTGTGGAGGAAAACGCCGCTGAAAAGGCGGCGGACGTTTTTGCTGACCGCCAGATCGCCATCAGCCAGGCGGGAGAACTCCGGAATGCGGGGCAGCTGTTTCGCGACACAGCCGTAGTTTCTGGTAACCTGCACGGAAGCGCAGTGATTTCGAAAATGATCAGGCTTGTTGCCGATGAGCTCGGAAATCCGAATCTGTCCTTAAAATGGGCGGCGAAGGATATGCTGTTTATGAATCCTGATTATCTCGGGAAATTATTTAAACAGGAAACAGGAGAGAAATTTTCTCAATACGTTACGCGAGTGCGGCTTGAGCATGCGATGAAGCAGATGAAAATAAGGCGGGATGCGAGTGTATCAGAAATTGCGGAAGAAATTGGGTTTGGCGATAATCCGAAGTATTTTAGTCTCGTCTTTAAAAAATATACGGGTCTGACACCGTCAGAATTCAGAAGAAAACAGGGAGGCGCTTCCGCAGGATAGCCATCTCTGTTTTTTTTACTTTCGCCACTGTTTTTTGAGTGTTTCGCCCCATCCGAACACTTTAAAATGAAATGTAAGCACTTACATTAAAGGGGGGATTGGTTTGAAGAAGGTTTGTTGCTTGCTGTTATCGCTCGTCTGCGTCTTTTTTTTCAGCGGATGTTCTGCAGGTGAAGAGGCATCGGGGAAAAAAGAAGACATTACGCTTAGAATCGCATGGTGGGGCGGGCAGCCAAGGCATGATTATACAACGAAGGTGATTGAGCTATATGAGAAAAAGAATCCGCACGTCCATATTGATGCGGAATTTGCGAACTGGGATGACTACTGGAAAAAGCTCGCCCCGATGTCTGCCGCTGGCCAGCTTCCTGATGTCATTCAAATGGATACCGCTTATTTGGCACAGTACGGAAAGAAGAACCAGCTGGAAGATTTAACGCCGTATACAAAGGATGGAACGATTGATGTCAGTTCAATCGACGAGAATATGCTGTCGGGCGGAAAAATTGACGATAAGCTCTATGGGTTTACGCTAGGCGTCAACGTGCTGTCTGTGATTGCGAATAATGATTTGCTGAAGAAAGCCGGTGTGTCCATCAATCAGGAAAACTGGGCGTGGGAGGATTACGAGAAGCTGGCGTATGACCTTCAGGAAAAAGCCGACGTCTATGGCTCCAACGGAATGGATCCGCCTGATATTTTCTTCCCTTATTATTTGCGCACGAAGGGTGAGCGTTTTTATAAGGAAGACGGCACAGGCCTCGCGTATCAGGATGATCAGCTGTTTGTCGATTATTTTGAACGGCAGCTAAGGCTGGTGAAAGCGAAAACATCCCCAACACCTGATGAAAGCGAACAAATTAAAGGGATGGAGGATGACTTTATCGTCAAAGGCAAGTCAGCCATTACGTGGAACTACTCTAATCAATATTTGGGCTTTGCCCGGCTGACAGATTCGCCGCTGTCTCTCTATCTGCCGCCGGAGCAAATGAAGGAAAAAGCGCTGACGCTGAAGCCGAGTATGCTGTTTTCGATTCCAAAAAGCTCAGAGCATAAAAAAGAGGCCGCAAAGTTTATCGATTTCTTCGTCAACAATAAGGAAGCGAACATGCTGATTAAAGGCGAGCGGGGTGTACCGGTATCTGACAAGGTGGCGGACGCGATTAAACCGAAGCTGAATGAGGAAGAAGCCAACATCGTGGAATATGTAGAAAACGCGTCAAAAAACATCAGCAAAGCCGATCCGCCGGAGCCTGTGGGAAGCGCGGAGGTCATCAAGCTGCTGAAGGATACGTCTGATCAGATTCTGTATCAGAAGGTATCTCCGGAAAAAGCCGCCAAAACGTTCCGGAAGCAGGCCAATGAGATATTAGAGAGGAATAATTGACGGGAAATGGGGCTGATGCAATGAAAAAAAGCCGGAGTATGAGAAAAGACAATCTGGCGGGATATGCTTTTATTTCTCCGTTCATTATCGGATTCCTATGTTTTACAGTGATTCCGATGGGTGCGTCCCTGTTTCTGTCCTTCACAAGCTATGACTTGTTTACAGCGCCGAAATGGATCGGGCTCGACAACTACAAGGAGATGTTTACGGGTGACGAAAAGTATTGGCAGTCACTGAAGGTGACGTTTACGTATGTGCTTGCCGGGGTTCCGCTCCGCCTCGGCTTCGCGCTTTTTATCGCTGTCATTTTAAACAATGCATCAAAAGGAACGGCCATTTACAGAACGCTCTTTTATCTGCCTTCAATCATCGGCGGGAGTGTGGCCGTGGCGATTATGTGGCGCAATATTTTCGGCAATGAAGGGGTCATTAATGCGCTGCTGTTTTTTGTCGGGATTGATCAAAAAATTCTTTGGTATCAGGACCCGACAAGTGCGCTATGGACATTGATTCTGCTATCCGTCTGGCAGTTCGGGTCATCAATGCTGATTTTTCTGGCCGGGCTGAAAAACATTCCGTCTTCGTATTTGGAAGCGGCAAGCGTGGACGGGGCAAACCGGGTGCAGCGTTTCTTTAAAATTACGCTTCCGATCCTCACGCCGATTATTTTCTTTAATCTAGTGATGCAGACGATTTCTGCTTTTATGACATTTACACCTGCCTATATCATCTCGAAGGGCGAGGGCGGGCCGCTTGACGGGACGCTTTTGTATTCGCTCTATTTGTTCCAGCGGGCGTTCAACTATTTTCAAATGGGTTACGCATCGGCGATGGCGTGGATCATGCTTATCATTGTCGGGCTGATTACGCTGATTTTGTTTAAAACCTCGTCATATTGGGTTCATTACGAGTCAAAGGGGGAATGACGGATGGAGCCGGTTAACCAGCCTGACAGAGAAGCCCCGGTTTTTGAGAGAAAAAAAGCCGGGCGCGTCAGGCCCAAACGCATACTGTTCCACGTTTTTACGGCATCGCTGGCAGTGTTATTGCTATACCCGGTCATTTGGCTGTTTGTCAGCTCATTTAAGGAAAGCGCCAGTATTTTTACAACCTCTCACTCTCTCATTCCCGATCCTTTTATTCTCAGTAACTATGCTGAAGGATGGAAGGGCATTGCCGGACAGCCGTTTCTGACCTTTATTAAGAACTCGGCGATCATTGTCGGGCTGTCAACAATCGGCGCCGTCCTGTCATCGGCTGTCATTGCATACGGATTTGCGCGTATCCCGTTTAAAGGGAAAACGTTTTGGTTCGCCTGCATGATGGGGACGTTAATGCTGCCGCATGAAGTGCTGATGATTCCGCAGTACATTTTGTTTGCGAAATTAGACTGGCTGAATTCTTTTAAACCGATTGTCGTTCCGCAATTTTTCGGGCATGCGTTTTTTATATTTCTGATGATCCAGTTTATCCGGACGATCCCCGAGGAGCTGGATGAAGCAGCTCGAATCGACGGCTGCGGGCGCTTTGCCTGCTTTTGGCGCATCATTCTCCCGCTAATTGCCCCGGCGCTTGCGACGTCTGCGATTTTCTCCTTCTATTGGAAGTGGGAGGAGCTGATTCAGCCGCTCCTGTATTTGAATAAGCCGGAGCTTTATCCTGTTTCACTTGCGCTGAAGCTTTTCCTCGATACGGAATCGGCTTCGAACTGGGGGGCGATGTTTGCGATGTCGGCCGTCTCGTTATTGCCTGTGATTCTTGTATTCTTTTTGTTTCAGAAATATATCGTTCAAGGCATCAGTACGACCGGATTAAAATAAAAGGAGTGTTACAGATGGCACAGCTTATCTTTGATGAAGAAAAGGTGACGTCCGTCATTGACCGGATTGTAAAAAGGACATTTCAGATGGATTTTGCGTGGGATTGGCCGGGCGGCGTCGCGTTTTACGGCGTGGCGGAGGCTTATGAAGCGACGGAAAACGAGGAATATATCAATTTATTAAAAACGTGGGTGGATGAACAGCTGGAGGATGGGCTCCCGCCCCTTTCGATCAACGGGGTTTCCATCGGGCATACGCTTTTGTTCCTCCATAAGGTGACAGGGGATCACGTCTATTTGGAAACGGCGGGGGAGATGGCGGAATATGTGCTGCATAAAGCGCCGCGCTTTGGCGAGGGCATCCTTCAGCATACGGTTAATTCCGCAGAGTACGTGTTTCCTGAGCAGGCATGGGCGGATACGCTGATGATGGCGGGGCTGTTTATGCTGAGAATCGGGCGGGTGATGGAGCGTGAGGATTATTTTGAAGACGGCCTTCGCCAGTTTCACGGACATGAAGACGTGCTTCAGGACCCTGTCACGAATTTGTACTACCACGCTTGGGACAACAAAGCGCAAAATCATCTGTCGGGGATTTATTGGGGCAGGGCGAACGGCTGGGCGGCACTCACGATGGCGAAGGCGCTCCCGCTCATTGAGGTGACGCATCCTTCCTTTATGATCATCGACGGATCGCTCAGAGATCAGCTAAGCGCGCTCGTCCGGCTCCAAGACGATACAGGGCTGTGGCATACCATTTTGGATGATCCGGATTCGTATCTCGAAGTTTCGGCATCGGCTGGCATTGCCTCTGCTCTGCTGTCGAGCGGAAAGCTGTATACGAAATATGTGCAGAAATCGCTTGCCGCCATTTTGGATGCGGTAGAAGAGGACGGACGGGTCAGCAAGGTATCGGCCGGAACAGCTGTCATGAAAAATGCCGATGGATACAAACAGGTGCCTTACAAACGAATACAAGGATGGGGACAGGGACTTGCGCTGACGTTTCTTGCTGATGTGTTGAGAACGAAAAAACGCGTGTATCAGTAATAATGGCGGCGGGGGGAAAGGGATGAAAAAACAGCCTCAACAGAAGGAACGGGTTTCACGCTGGAAGGGAACGTATTTCAAAAGAAACTTTATCTTCATTTTGCTGATTGCCTGTATTCCCGGATTGCTGACTGGGGGCGCTGTCTACTTTCTTTCGATCGACAAGGTAGAGAAAGAGCTGCAGAGGTCACATGAAACACAGGTGGCGCGTGAAGTCAGCCGAATGGATGAGAAGCTGGCAGTGCTGGAGCTGACTCTCACCCAGATGGCATACGATTCTTCGCTGATGAACGGATTGGCCGAGAGGGATTTGGAGAAAGACTTTACGTTCTCCTATCAATTAACGAAAAAACTGTTTCTTTTACGGGACCAGCAGCCGCTGATCGAGCAGGCTTCCATCTTTCTGAACAGCCCCCGGCCTCTTGTGATGAGCCCCGAATACAGCGCTTTGACAGAACAGGAGGCGCTTCGCAAGTATCGCTCGCTGCTTGCCTCAGACAACAGTATTTATTGGAAACGATCCGGAAAACAAACGATGCTGATCCAGCTCATTCCGGGTGCAGCGGAGAAACCGTTCGGCGCGATCATGCTGGCGGTTGATCCGAATGAAATGGAGTCGATCCTGCAAAGCTTATCCCCTTATCCTGATGGCAGTGCGCTGCTTCTGGATCAAAATCAGGAGGTGCTTTTTCACGAGGGAGAAATAGCGTTTGAAAAGACTTTACTTAAAGAGGTGAGGAAACAGCCGGAAGGGAAAGGCCATTTCCAGATGGAATGGGACGGCAAGGTGTATTCCGTCTCCTTTGGAGAAATGAATCGCATGCATCAGCAGTGGACCTTTGTGTCAGCGGCGCCTCTTTCTGCCATTACAGCGCCGATGGTGTTTTTATCAAAAGTGATTATCGTGATGCTTGTCATTTGCATCTGCTTGGCGGTGTGCATGACGTGGTATGCCTCAAAAAAAATCTACCGTCCCATTCAGCATTTGCTTGGCTTATTTACCGGTGGAGAGAAGAAAACATGGCAGGCGTCCGGGCAGGATGAATTCAAGTGGATTGAAAAGCGATGGAATGATCTATCTCTTGAAAGCCGAAAGCTTCAAGAGCAGCTTCTGCGGCAGACACCCCATATGAAAAAGAGTTTCTTACAGCACCTCTTGCAGGGTGATTTTTACTATGACAACGAGACAAGTCTCAGGTCGCGGATGGAGGAGGCTGGATGGAACATCCGAGAAAATGTGTTTCAGGTGCTTGATCTTCAGGTAACAGGCCTCCGTTGTGAAAAAAGCATCTTCCGTGCCGGTGATGAACAGCTTGCTGTATTTACGCTGACCAATCTGGCCGAGGAGCTTGCAGCAAAACAATGTTTTCAGCCCTCCATTCTTGATATCAGCCGGCTTTCCGTCACCTTGCTTGTGATGAAAACCAACAGCTCTGATCTGAAGGCGTATGTAACGGAGCTGGCACGCCAATTTGACGATGTTGTCGGATTAAGCCTGACCGGAACGATAAGCAGGAAGACAGAGCGTGTTACGGAGATCCCTGATTTATTTCAAGATGTAAAAAGCGGCAAATCCCGCAGGCATTTTGCCAACCGGCATCAGGTGATTGATTTGCAGGACGACTTCCCTCAGGCTGAGCACTCCGCCCCTTATTATCCTTTTGAACTGGAAAAACAAATTGTTCAGGCCATCCGGCTGGAAAGAAAACAGGAGGCTGAAGAATTGATACGTGTATGCATGATGGACCTGGCGGAAAAGGCGGCTATAGACAGGCATGTGCACGCCGGCCTGATTCAGCTGTTTTCCCGCATTCAGGAGGATATTTTGCATTCCGGACTCAATCCGAGTGACCTATATCAGCATCGGGATCTGCTTCTTGACATTTCAGAATTGCGCGAACCTGATGAAGCGGTGGCCTGGCTGATGGATGCTGTGGTGACGCCTTACCTTTCCAAGCTTGAGGGCAGAAAAAACAGACAGCAAAAACAGCTGGCGGATCGTGTCATAGCCATGATTCACGAACAGTACATGGCGGATATCTCGCTGGAAAGCTGTGCCGATGCGCTCGGCATGAATTCATATACGTTAAGCAAGGCATTTAAGCAAGTGACCGGCGTTAATTTTATTGATTATGTGACCAAAATCAGAATCGAAAAAGCGAAAGAGCTTTTAGTGAATACGAATAAAAAAATTCATGATGTGTCGGAGGAAGTCGGCTACCGCCACAATTACTTCAATCGGATTTTTAAAAAACAGGTGGGCATGCCGCCGGGTGTTTTCAGGCAAATGTATCAGGAAACGCCGTGAAAGGAGAGAAGATGTAATGGAGAAAGTGATTCAAGTGTTTTTAGCGGGTGACTCCACCGTGAGTGATTGCCCGCCTCATGAAGCGCCGATGGCGGGGTGGGGGCAGGTACTCGGGCAGTTGTTTTCTAAGGATGTGAAGGTGCACAATCACGCCAAAGGAGGGGCGAGCACCAATTCTTTTGTGGAAGAAGGAAGGCTCCAAGCGATTGCCGAGCGCATCAGACAGGGCGATTATTTGTTTATTCAATTTGGCCATAATGACCAGAAACCGCGGGGGACGAAACCCTACTCTACATTTCAACAATTTCTCACCCTATTTGCAGATACCGCACGCGAAAAAGGAGCGCATCCTGTATTCGTTACATCGGTGCAGCGCCGCCGCTTTGATGAAAACGGCCGTATTGAGCATACACTCGGCGAGTACCCTGATGCGATGAAAGCACTGGCGAAGGAGCTAGATGTGCCTGTCATTGATCTGCTGGCCAAAACAAAAGAGCTCTATGAAGCATACGGACCGGAGGAGTCGAAAAGATTGTTCGTTTGGCTTCAGCCGAATGAACATCCGAATTATCCGGACGGTATTGAGGACAATACACATTTTTCAGAAGAAGGGGCAATGGAGGTTGCGAAGCTTGTGGCAGAAGGCATTGAAGAACTCGGCCTTCCGCTGAAGGACCATCTTGTGATCCGGGAGGGAAAAGAACATGTATAAGGAAGGCGCGTGCCTGTACCGCAATCCGCTCCGGTCAGCAAGCGATATGGAGGATTGGCGGATGGAGGGAGGGGGACAGATCTCATTTGACGATCACTCCTTGCATCTGTCGCATGTTCAGGACGAAGCACATTTTGTCTATTGGTGCCCGGAAACGTTTCCGGATGGCATCATTGTGACGTGGGACTTCTCTCCGATTGAGCAGCCTGGGCTGTGTATGCTGTTTTTTTCCGCTGCGGGGATTGGAGGCGAAGATCTGTTTGATCCATGTCTCAAGAAAAGAACGGGAAAATACCCCGAGTATCATTCGGGGGACATCAATGCGCTCCATCTGTCGTATTTCCGCAGAAAATACGCGGAGGAAAGAGCGTTCCGCACCTGCAATTTAAGAAAAAGCCGCGGTTTCCACCTCGCCGCGATGGGAGCCGATCCGCTGCCATCTCCAGACGACGCTGATTCCCCATATCATATGAAGCTCATCAAAGACAAAGGCTATGTGCACTTTTCAATTAATGATTTGCCCATTCTTGAATGGATGGACGACGGCAGCACATACGGGCCTGTATTAACGAAAGGGAAAATCGGGTTCCGGCAGATGGCGCCCATGAAAGCCGCTTATCGAGATTTTGCTGTGCATCAAGCGGTGAGAAGATGAAGACGACGGTAACGGATGCGCTTTATGCAGGCTGTGAAGCGGTGGTGAAAATTGCGTGGCTCAACGGGCTGTGGCTGTTGTTTACGCTTTTGGGCGGCGTTCTTTTTGGATGGGCGCCGAGCACTGCCGCGATGTGTGCCGTCATACGGAAATGGCTGATGGGACAAAAGGATATCCCGGTGTTTCCATTATTTCTCGATACCTACAAAAAAGAGTTTCTCAAGGCCAATGCAATTGGATTGGCGTTTGCGGCGCTTTTGCTCATATTGTCCGCGAATTATCATTATTTTTCAGCCAGTACGGATTGGCTGTCCTTTGCTGTAACCAGCTGCACGCTGTTAGCAGGGGTATTGTATATCATCGCGCTAATGTATGTGTTTCCCCTTTATGTGCATTACCAGCTCCCGCTGCGAAAATATATTCCGCAAGCGCTGCTGTTTGGCGCCATGCGGCCTTTGACGACCGGCTGTATGCTGATCGGGTGCGGATTTGTCCTTTACCTGCTGTATACGCTACCAGGATTGATCCCATTTTACGGCCCATGTTTATTTGGGCTAGTGGTGATGTTTTTTGCTCTTAGAGGATTTCAAAAGACGGAGGCTCAGCACCACCAAGCAGGTTAACAAAAAAATGACAATCATGCAAAAAAGTGCAGTGTCTGAAAAAGGCAGATGCAAAAAAGTGTAATTGAAGACAGCTCACACAGCGCATAAAATCCAATATAAGTAAGCGCTTACAGAAAAATGAGAAGGAGCTGTCTGATGATTAAACGAAGGAAACGCATGTTTACCGCTGTTACGTTGCTTGTCTTGTTGGTGATGGGAGTCTCTGTATTTCCTGTGAAAGCTGAAGGAGCAGCGCGGCAGATGGAAGCACTGAACCGGGGGCTTGTGGCGGTCAAGACGGACGGCGGCATTTTTGTCAGCTGGCGGTTTCTTGGCACTGAAAATGCATCTGTTTCGTTCAATGTGTACAGAGACGGGCAAAAGCTGAATGCTGCACCTGTCAAAACCACGAACTACGTGGATAAAAACGGATCGGCGGTCTCAACGTATACGGTTCGGGCTGTCGTAAACGGTACCGAACAAGCGGCTTCTGAAAAAGCCTCCGTATGGGTGCAGCCGTATCATTCCGTCCCGCTGGATAAACCGGCTGGCGGCACGACGCCAAAGGGTGAAGCTTACACCTACAGCGCCAATGACGCAAGTGTTGGCGATGTGGATGGTGACGGGCAATACGAGCTGATCCTGAAATGGGACCCGTCTAATTCAAAGGACAACTCACAGGATGGCTATACGGGTGACGTCCTGATTGACGCCTATAAACTGGACGGAACGAAATTATGGCGGATCAATCTCGGCAAAAACATCAGAGCGGGCGCGCACTACACCCAATTTATGGTGTATGACCTTGATGGTGACGGAAAAGCGGAAGTGGCAATGAAAACGGCAGACGGGACAAAAGACGGCACGGGCAAAGTGATTGGAAATGCCAATGCTGATTACAGAAACGAACAGGGGCGTGTGCTTTCAGGACCGGAATACCTTACTGTGTTTCAAGGTGCAACCGGAAAAGAGCTTGTCACAACAAATTTTGAACCGGCCCGCGGCAATGTGTCAGATTGGGGAGACAGCTACGGCAACCGGGTTGATCGTTTTCTCGCCGGCATTGCCTACCTCGACGGGCAGCGGCCGAGCCTGATCATGAGCAGAGGGTATTATGCCAAAACCGCGCTTGTCGCCTATAACTTCAGAGACGGAAAGCTGTCAAAGCTTTGGACATTCGATTCTTCGAAGTCTGGAAATGAGGCGTTTGCAGGACAGGGGAACCACAGCCTGAGCATTGCAGATGTTGACGGGGACGGGAAAGATGAGATTATTTTTGGCTCAATGGCTGTTGATCATGACGGTAAAGGCATGTACTCAACTGGCTTAGGCCACGGGGATGCCCTCCATACCGGGGATCTTGACCCGAGCCGGCCGGGTCTTGAGGTGTTTCAAGTTCATGAGGACAAAAATGCAAAATACGGCTTATCCTTCCGTGATGCGGCAACCGGAAAAATCCTTTGGGGCGTTCATGCAGGCAAGGATGTAGGCCGTGGGATGGCTGCTGATATTGACCCGCGTTATCCGGGACAGGAAGTGTGGGCTAACGGTTCTCTCTACACAGCGAAAGGGGTCAAAATCGGTAGCAGTGTTCCGTCATCGACCAATTTCGGCATCTGGTGGGACGGTGATTTGCTGCGGGAACAGTTGGACAGCAACCGAATCGATAAGTGGGATTATCAAAACGGTGTATCGAAAAATATGCTGACTGCTTCAGGCGTGGCCGCCAACAACGGCACAAAAGCAACACCGGCGCTTCAGGCTGATCTGCTTGGGGACTGGCGCGAGGAAGTCGTGTGGAGAACGGAGGACAGCAGTGCGCTCCGGATCTACACGACTACCCATCCGACTGAGCACAGGCTGTACACGCTGATGCACGATCCTGTGTACCGGCTTGGCATCGCCTGGCAAAATGTCGCGTATAACCAGCCGCCGCACACGAGCTTCTTTTTAGGAGACGGCATGGCGGAACAGCCAAAACCGAATATGTATACGCCTTAATAAAAAGGGGGGAAGGAACGGGCTGCATGCAGCCCGTTCCCATTAAATTGAAACCAAAAAAGAGGCAGATGGAGTACTTGACCAGAGGCTTAATTGCGGTCAAGACGGAGCAGGGTGTGTTTGTCAGCTGGCGTTTTCTCGGAACGGATCATGAGACGACGGCTTTTCACCTTTATCGGGATGGAGCACGGATCACCCGCAAGCCGATCGCAGACAGCACCAATTTTCTCGATCAAAACGGAACGGCGGACGCTGTTTACCAGGTGGCGGCAGTCAATAAAGGACGGGAAGAAAAGCTGTCCAAAGAAGCTCATGTCTGGCGGGAAAATGTCCTAGAGGTACCGCTTAATAAACCGGAAGGCGGTCTCACGCCGGACGGAATGCCTTACACGTACAGCGCCAATGATGCCAGTGTCGGGGATGTGGATGGGGATGGAGAATATGAAATCATTCTGAAGTGGGACCCGTCCAATTCAAAGGACAACGCCCATGACGGATACACCGGGGAGGTTCTCATAGATGCCTATAAACTGGACGGCACCTTTTTGTGGCGCATTAATCTCGGCAAAAACATCAGAGCAGGCGCTCATTATACCCAGTTTATGGTCTATGACTTGGACGGTGACGGAAAAGCAGAAATCGCCATGAAAACCGCTGACGGCACAACAGATGGGAAAGGACACATCATTGGCGATGAACATGCTGATTTTAGGAACGAACAGGGCAGAATCCTGTCCGGTCCGGAATATTTGACTGTGTTTAAAGGAGAAACCGGTGAAGCGCTCACGACCGTGGAATATGAACCGCCCCGCGGCAAGCTGGAAGATTGGGGAGATGGCTATGGAAACCGCATGGATCGTTTTCTCGCCGGGATCGCGTATTTGGATGGGGAGCGGCCGAGCCTCGTGATGGCGCGCGGTTACTATACGAGAGCTGTACTTGTGGCATACGATTTCAGAAACGGAAGGCTTAACAAACGCTGGATATTTGATTCCAATCAGCCGGGCCATGAAGCGTATGCTGGGCAGGGCAACCACAGCTTGAGTGTGGCAGATGTTGACGGAGACGGGAAGGATGAGATCATTTACGGCGCCATGGCGGTTGATCATGACGGTACAGGATTGTACACAACGGGGCTCGGACACGGAGACGCGATGCATGTAGGGGATCTGGATCCGTCCCGAAAAGGGCTTGAAGTGTTTCAAGTGCATGAAGATGCCTCGAAGCCGTACGGACTGTCGCTGCGTGATGCCGGAACCGGCGAGGTTTTGTGGGGCGTTCATGCCGGAACTGACGTCGGCAGGGGCATGGCGGCTCATATCGACCCAAACTACAAAGGATCGCTCGTATGGGGAATCGATCCGCCGGGCAACGCTGGCATGTCGTATGGGCTTTTCACGAGCAAAGGAGAAAAAATCAGCGACAAAGCGCCTGCTTCAGCCAATTTCGCCATCTGGTGGGACGGTGATTTAGTCAGAGAACTGCTTGATCATGACTGGGACGGAACGGCCGGCAGACCGAAGATTGAAAAGTGGGATGCTGAGAACCGCTGTCTGAAGACGATTTTTCAGCCGGACGGCGTATTGTCCAACAACGGCACAAAAGGAAATCCTGTCCTTCAGGCCAACTTGTTCGGAGACTGGCGGGAAGAAGTGATATGGAGAACGGAAGACAGCAGCGCGCTCCGTATCTATACAACAACACATCTCACCCGCCATCGCTTGTACACGCTTATGCACGATCCGGTTTACAGGCTCGGCATCGCCTGGCAGAACACCGCCTACAACCAGCCGCCGCACACGGGCTTTTATCTCGGAACGGGAATGAAAAAACCGCCGAAGCCCGCCCTGTATATAGCAGGCAGCAAAGCGGAGGCGCCGCTATAGGAGGAACGTATGGCATACAAAGCAAAAGCTGATCGCTTTGGAAGAATGGTGTATCACAATGCCGGACGAACCGGATTAAAGCTTCCTGCCGTATCTCTCGGCCTCTGGCATCAGTTCGGCGGTGCCTATTCAGCGGAGAACGCACGATCGATGCTCAGCTCCGCATTTGACGCAGGCATTGTCCATTTTGATCTCGCCAACAATTACGGCCCGCCGCCCGGATCGGCCGAAGAGATGTTTGGGAGCGTGCTGAAAGCTGATTTTGCACCGTACCGCGATGAACTCGTCATCAGCACAAAGGCAGGCTATGACATGTGGGAGGGGCCGTATGGAAACGGCGGTTCAAAAAAACACCTGACAGCCAGCCTGGATCAAAGCTTGAAGCGAATGGGGCTTGATTATATCGATCTGTTTTATTCGCACCGCCCGGATCCTGAAACGCCGCTCGAGGAAACGATGGAGACGCTGGCCGGATTTGTGCGGCAGGGAAAGGCACTGTACGTCGGAGTATCAAACTACAGCCCGCAGGAAACGGAGCGGGCTGCCGAGCTTTTAAAGCAATTTGGCGTCCGCCTTGCCATCCACCAAACGAAATATTCCATGTTCCACAGAGAGCCGGAAAAAGGCCTGCTTGATGTGCTGGAGAAACAAGGAGCCGGCTGTATCGCGTTTGCGCCGCTTGCTCAAGGGCTTCTCACGACAAAGTACGTATCAGGCATTCCAGAGGGATCAAGAGCCATGGATGCAAGCAGTCCTTTCCTGCAGGCGGAGAACGTCACCAAAGGAGCAGTCACGAAGGCGCAAAAGCTGAACGAAATAGCGAAAGAACGGGGGCAATCGCTTCCGCAAATGGCGATCGCATGGCTTTTAAAGGATGACCGAATCACTTCAGTGCTGATCGGAGCGAGCAGGAAACAGCAAATAGAAGAAAATGTTCAAGCGTTGCACGCACCGGTTTTTTCAAGGGAAGAGCTGTCCATGATTGATGCCATATTAAACGAAAAAAACGAGGGGGAATGAGAAATGGCAAATCACATTTATCTTGCTGGCGATTCAACTGTTCAAACGTATGGAGACAGCACCAATCAAGGGGGCTGGGGGCAGTTTCTCGGCTCGCATCTGCCGGAGCATATTCAAGTGATCAACAGAGCAATCGGGGGAAGAAGCTCAAAAACATTTGTGGAAGAGGGCAGGCTTCAGGCGATTCTTGATGTGATTGAGCCGGATGACTGGCTGTTTGTGCAGATGGGCCATAATGACGCGTCGAAAAATAAGCCCGAGCGCTACACTGAGCCCTATACCACCTATAAACAATATTTAAAGCAGTATATCGCAGGCGCGCGGGAAAAAGGCGCCCATCCGCTTCTCATTACCCCTGTAGCACGCTTTCATTATGAAAATGACATGTTTTTGAACGACTTTCCTGATTATTGCATTGCCATGAAGCAAACGGCTGCAGAGGAGAATGTCCAGCTCATTGATCTGATGGAGAAAAGCCTTGCTTTCTTTACCGAGAAGGGTGAGGAAAAAGTGTACACCTATTTTATGGTGTCAGAAGGAATTAACGATTACACGCACTTCACAAAAAAAGGCGCAAATGAAATGGCGAAACTTGTTGCAAAAGGCATAAAGGAACTCGGCCTGCCATTGACAGAATCGATCATCAAAGAAGGGTGAAAAATGTGAGGAGAAAACTGTATCACGGGGCTTGCTATTATCCAGAATTATGGGATGAAGAGACAATTCAGCAGGACATTGACATCATGCGTGAGGTTGGCGTGAATGTTGTAAGGATTGGCGAATTTGCTTGGTCCGTCATGGAACCGGAAGAAGGAAAAATTGACGTCAGTTTTTTCAAAGAGATCATCACCCGTCTGTATGATAACGGCATCGAAACGATCATGTGCACGCCGACGCCTACACCGCCGATTTGGCTGTCGCACGGCCGGCCGGAGCGTATGCATGTAAACGAAAAAAGAGAAGTCATGGGCCATGGCTCCCGTCAGCATGCTTGTACGAACAACCCGTATTTCCGAAAAAAAGCCGCCATCATTACTACAAGCATCGCCAAGGAGCTTGGCCAGCTCCCGGGACTGATCGGCTGGCAGCTAGACAATGAGTTTAAATGCCATGTGGCTGAATGCATGTGTGAGACGTGCTTGCACTTATGGCACGACTGGCTCAGAAACCGCTATGGCGTGATTGAGCGGTTAAACGAGGCATGGGGAACTGATGTGTGGAGCGAAACCTACCAGTCGTTTGAGCAGGTGCCGCAGCCGGGGCCGGCCCCGTTTCTGCATCACGCCTCTCTAAGCACAATGTATCAGCTGTTTTCGATGGAGATGATCGCTTCATTTGCAGATGAACAGGCCAAAATGATCCGCTGCTATTCGGATGCGCCGATCACGCATAACGGCTCTGTCATGTTCAGCGTGGACAATGAGCGGATGTTTCGGAATCTCGATTTTGCCTCCTATGATACGTACGCTTCGCAGAAAAACGCCTCTGCCTTTTTATTGAACTGTGATTTGTGGAGGAACTTGAAGCAAGGGCGCCCGTTTTGGATTTTGGAAACGAGTCCGTCGTATGCTGCCTCGCTCGAGAGCTCCGCTTTTCCGCATGCCGACGGGTATTTGCAGGCTGAAGCTGTATCTTCCTACGGCTTAGGAAGCGATGGCTTTTGCTATTGGCTGTGGCGCCAGCAGCGTTCAGGCAGCGAGATATCACACGGTTCGGTTCTCAGTGCCTGGGGCGAGCCGACTGTAGGTTATCAGAACGTGCTGGCAGTCGAGCGGGCTAGAAAGGAAATCGAACCGGTGATTTTATCGACTGTGCCTGTCCAAGCCGAAGCGGCGATGACCTACTCTGACAGAGCAAAAGCATTTATCAAAACTGAGCCTCATCAGGGGCTTCAGCATCGTTCGCTTGTGACGCACTTTTATGAACGGATTCTCAACACGGGGATTCACCGTGACCTCATTCCGGAAGGTGTTCCGCTGGACGGCTACCGTTTGCTGTTTACGCCTTTTGTGCCGTATCTGTCTTCTGATTTTATCAAAAAAGCTTCAGCATTCGCTGAAACAGGCGGCATCTGGATTGCCGGACCGCTGACAGGAGGGCGCACAAGCGAGCATACGATTCATACGGATTGCGGGCTTGGCCAACTTGAGAAAACAGCCGGGATCAAAACGCTGTTTACCTTTCCGATGAACGAGGATGCCAATACAGGAAAAGCGTTTGGCTTCACAGCGCCGCTCGGGCTGTGGAGCGCAGTGTTTGATACAGCGAGCGGAAACACCCTAGGCACGGTTGAGTCAGGACCGGGAGCAGGTCATGCCTTTCTGACAGAACAGAAGCACGGCAAGGGAAAAATCGTTATGCTTGGCTCGCTTCCATCGGGGAAAGAAGGGAATGTGATGCTGGAAGCGCTCGTCAGGCATTACGCTGCTGAAGCAGCCATTTCCGTCCGGTCCGATGTTACACCCGGCACGATCGTTGCCCCGCGCAAAGGCGAAAACGGCCTTGTGTGGATCATCGTCAATATGGATGGAAAAGGCGGAAGCGTGACACTGCCGGGAGCCGGTATGGATCTGTTGACAAACCGTTCAGAGAAAGCGGGAAGATTGGCAGTCGGACCGCATGAATACCGTGTGATTCAGTTTGACAATCACAGCTGATTCTTTGCATCGAATCAGCTTTTTTCTATGGAGGGAGAATCGATGAAAAAGATGAAATGGTTATCAGAAGAGCCAAAGGTGACAAGCGGTGTGACGTGGGGTGTGCCGTGGAAAAAAGGGGAATTGAAAAAAGGTCACCGCCTGGCGCTTGTGAATGAAAATGCGGAAAGTCGATATGTGCAGAGCGAACCGTCGGCCTATTGGCCGGACGGGAGCATCAAGTGGACGAGGCACGCGGCGGTATTCAGCGGGCGGGACTCTCAAAGCTTTACAGTGCAAAAAGGAGAATCCCCGCAGCCAATAGATTCAATCAGCATCAATGAGTCAGAGGATGGCATCGAAGTGAATACAGGAACACTCGTCTGTGCCATCCATAAAACAGGCTCCGATTTCATTCAATCATTGCAGATCAACGGAAAGCCGATCGCCGCTGGCGGTAGGCTTGTTGCCATAAGAGAAACGAGAAAAGCTACTGCGGCGGAAACCATGCTTTTTCGTGAAACGTCTGTCAGCCTCATCAAACGTGCGGCGATTGAGAAGAGCGGCCCTGTCAAAGCAGTGATCAAAATAGAGGGCGCGCATATTCTCCAAAAAACAAAGGAGGAGTGGCTCCCGTTTGTGGCCAGATTGACGTTTTACGCCGGACTTTCTGAGATTGGCATCGTGCACACGCAACTGATCGATACGAATGGTAAACAAGAATTCATTAAAGGGCTCGGCATCGAATTTGACCTTGTTTTGAAAGGGGAGCCGTACAATCGCCATTTCCGTTTTGCGGGAGAGAAAGGGATGTACAAAGAACCCGCCCAGCTGTTTGGCACACGTAAATTCAATGAACGGTATCCGCTTTACCAAAAACAAATTAATGGTGAAACGCTGTTTCCAAGTGAAGAGCACAAGGAATGGTTTGCGCATGGCACACAAAACGCGGTTTGGAATGATGTCAAGCTCGTACAGGATTCCAGCGATCATTACAGCCTGTCAAAACGGACCGGAAAAGATTATGCGTGGGTAGGCATGCTGCATGGCAGCCGGGCGAAGGGGCTTTGCTATGCGGGCGGCGAAAATGGCGGCATAGCCCTCGGTCTGCGGTACTTTTTTGAGAAATATCCGTCAGCCCTGGAAATCACAGGCCTTGCCGGCAGCCATCCCACAATGACTGTCTGGTTTTGGCCCCCGGACGGAGATGCGATGGATTTGCGGCATTATACAGGAAACACCCATGTGGCGAGCGCGTATGAAGGCTTTGATGAAATGCGCGCTGATCCGACCGGTATTGCGAACACAAATGAAATCAGCCTGGCGTGCTTTTCACACATGCCGTCCGATGATGCCCTCAATGCGCTCGCTGACAAATGGCAGGCGCCGCCACTGCTTGTTTGTGAGCCGGACGTCTATTACGAATCAAAGGCGCTCGGGGTTTGGAGTGTCATTGACACATCTCATCCGCTCAAAAAAGAGCTGGAGGAACAGCTCGACGCCGCATTTCTATTTTACAAAAAGGAAGTAGAGCAGCGCAGATGGTATGGGTTTTGGGATTATGGCGATGTCATGCATACATATGACCCGATCCGGCATATGTGGCGGTATGATCTCGGCGGGTATGCATGGCAAAATAATGAGCTCGTTCCGACCTTATGGCTATGGCAGGCGTTTTTCCGCTCTGGCAGAGAGGATATCTTCCGCATGGCAGAAGCCATGACCCGCCACACGAGCGAAACGGACAGCTTTCATCTCGGGGAATACGCAGGGCTTGGCTCACGGCATAATGTTGTTCATTGGGGATGCGGCTGCAAGGAAGCGAGGATCAGCATGGCCGGGCTTTATAAATTTTATTATTATCTGACGGGAGATGAGCGGACGGGAGATCTTTTGACAGAAGTGAAGGACGCCGATTACGCCCTCGTCAAAACCGATCCGATGCGCGCCTTTTATGAGAAAGGCGAGCACCCGACCCACGCCAGAACGGGACCAGACTGGGCGGCGTTTTGTTCGAACTGGCTGGCGGAATGGGAGCGGACCGAAAATCCGGAATACCTCAAAAAAATCGAAACGGGCATTAGCTGTCTGAAGCGGCTCCCGCTCCGCTTATTATCCGGCCCGACATTTGAATATGATCCGGCGACCTCAAGACTTCATCACATGGGAGACGGCATAGCGGGCGGATATCATATGATCATTGCCTTCGGCGCGCCGCAAGTGTGGATGGAGCTGGCTGAGCTTCTTGAAGACCGGGAATGGGAGGAAATGCTGAGTGAATTCGGCGAATTTTACACTCTCAGTGATGAAGAAAAACGAAAAAAAAGCGGAGGTGCGCTTCATGATAGGCATTTTCACTGGCCGATGTTCGCCGCTGCCATGACCGCCTACGCCGCAAGAAAAAAACAAGATCAGAAGCTCGCCGCCAAAGCGTGGAATCTTTTGCTTGATGATAAGCTGAGCCATACGCCGCTTCCGATCAAACCAGAGCGCATTGAGACATGGACGCAGATGGAGGAGCTCCCGTGGGTGACAACGAACACCGTCTCTCAATGGTGTTTGAACGTCATAGCAGCGCTGGAACTAATCGGGGATTCCCTTCCGGCAAAATAAGATACATCCGGCAAAAAAGGATAAAAGCCGGAATTTCATAGGAGAAATGATGCAAAAAATGAAGATTGCAAGAATTTATGTAAGCGCTTTATATTAAGAGAGGCAAAGGGGAAATGGAAAATGAAAAAAAGGGGGACTTGCGGATCATGAAATATAGAATGCGAAAAAAATGGCTGGCCTTACCGCTCGCTGTCATGATGATCGCTGGATGCAGCAATTCGGAAACATCCAGTTCAGCAGGCGGTTCGAAAGACACGATTAAAATTATGGCGCCGCTCTTATCGCCGGAAAGCCCGAGTGAGAAGAGCCCTTCATTAAAAGCGCTCGAAAAATACACAGGTAAAGAGATTAAAGTCACATGGGTGCCTGATTCATCCTACAACGACAAATTCAACATCGTCATGGCTTCCGGAGAGATGCCTCATGCAATTGTGATTAAAGATAAATCAGCGGGCTTTATCAAGTCTGTCAAAGCAGGGGCGTTTTGGGAGCTGTCTCCTTATTTAAAAGACTACAAGAATTTAAGCCAGGCAGATGAAAAGATACTGAAGAACAGCTCGGTGAACGGCGAGGTGTACGGAATCTACAGAACGAGGGATCTGATCAGAGCGTGTATGATCATCAGAACCGACTGGCTGAAAAACGTCGGTCTGGATATGCCGGAAACGATTGATGATTTCTATGAAGTGCTGAAAGCCTTTAAGGAAAAAGATCCTGACGGAAACGGCAAGGATGATACGTATGGCATGGTGGTGCCGAAATGGATGGGGCTCGGCAACGGAAGCCCGTGGGATGTTCTGCAAATCTGGTTCGGCGCTCCGAACCGCTACGGCGTTGAAAACGGAAAGCTGATTCCTGATTTTACAACGAAGGAATACATGGATGCGCTCAAGTTTTTTAAAAAGCTGTATGATGAGGGCTTGATCAATAAGGACTTTGCGGTCATGGATTCAGCGAAGTGGAATGATCCGGTAGTGAAAGGAAAAGCAGGTGTCATCGTTGATACAGGCTCCAGAGCATCTCAAATCCAAAGCGCGATGGAGGAGGCGGATAAGTCGAAAAAGGATGTGATTGATATCGTCGGCTCGCTTGAGGGGCCAAATGGCAAGCGCACCTTCCCGACATCCGGTTATTCAGGCATGATTGTGATACCAAAATCAAGTGTCAAAACCGAAAAAGAGCTGAAAGAGGTGCTGTCCTTCCTCGATAAGATGAATGATAAGGAAGCACAGATTCTCACGAACAACGGGGTGGAGGGCCGCAATTACGAGCTCAAGGACGGGGTATTCACCTCGCTTGAAAAAAACAACAAGTCTCTCCTGTATGAGCATGAAGGCTTGGCGCAGTTCAGCATGTCAATTCCGAAAAGCGAGTATTACATCGAAGACCAGAAAACAAAGCTCTTCCAGCATCGCAAGGACCTCATCACTGAAGGAGAAAAAATAGCCGTCTTTAACCCGGCTGAGTCGCTTGTATCTGATGTGTATACCCAAAAAGGAGCCCAGCTTGACAACATCATTCTCGACGCGAGAACACAATTTATTATTGGAGAGATTGACGAAAAAGGGTTCGAGGATGCGGTGGAGCTTTGGAAAAAAAGCGGCGGAAATGACCTGATGAAGGACTTGAACAAATTATATCAATCGTCAAAATAAACCGATGCGCCTGCCGTTCGGCGGGCGCACCGGTACACAGAAAGGAGAACAGATATGGAAACAGTGCCAAAGAAGGGAGATTCACCTGTTCTCACTGCTGGAAAAGGCACCAGCTGGAAGGTTGCGCTCAAACGGGACAAATGGCTTTACCTTCTTCTTATTCCCGGTCTGCTTTATTTTTTGATTTTCAAATACTTGCCGATGTGGGGCGTGCTGATCGCTTTTAAAGACTATTCGCCATATCTCGGCTTCTGGAAAAGCGAATGGGTCGGCATTGAATATTTCAAAGACTTTTTTATGAATCCGGATTTTTTCCGGCTGCTGCGCAACACCCTCATGCTCGCGAGCCTAGATCTTTTATTTGCTTTTCCAGCGCCTCTCATTTTGGCCTTGCTTTTGAATGAGGTGAGAAAGGCCGTGTATAAAAGATGCATCCAAACCTTTATTTACGTGCCCCATTTTGTTTCATGGACAATTGTGGTCAGCATCACCTTTGTTTTCTTTACTGTCGATACAGGTGTGATCAACAAATTCATTATGAACCTGACAGGTGAGCAGATTTCTTTCTTATCAGACGCGGACTGGTTCCGGCCGATGATTGTGATGCAAAGCATCTGGAAGGAGACAGGCTGGGGAACGATTTTATTTCTGGCCGCGTTGGCGACGGTTGATCAGGAGCAGTATGAAGCCGCCATCATGGATGGAGCGGGCCGATTTAGGAGAATGTGGCATATTACGCTGCCGGCGATCAGGAGCACCATTATCGTTTTGTTAATTTTAAGAATCGGCAGCTTTTTGAATCTCGGCTTTGAACAGGTGTATTTGATGACGAACTCACTCAACCGCAGCGTGGCTGACATTTTTGACACGTATGTATACATGATGGGAATTACCCAAGGCGCGTACAGCTACAGCACCGCGGTCGGTTTGTTTAAATCGGTTGTCGGGATTATCTTGATTTTCGGCGCCAATTACATTGCGAAGAAGTTTGATCAGGAAGGATTGTTTTAGAGGAGGGAGAGGTATGGCTGACATTCACACGATGCACAACACAAAAGCCGGACGGGTGTTTGACGTCTGCAACATTCTATTTCTCGGCGGTGTCGGTGCAATTACCATTTTGCCGTTTTTGTATATTATCGCCGGTTCCTTTGCCACAGAAGCGGAACTCGCCCAGCGCAGCTTCTTTATATTCCCGAAAACCTTTACACTCGATGCTTACAAGTATGTGTTTTCAACACCGACGTTCATCCGAAGCATGGGCGTATCCATCTTCATTACCGTGGTCGGGACGGCTGTGCAGCTGTTTTTCACCTTTACGATGGCGTATCCGTTAGCGAAGCGGCATGTGAAGGGGCGGAATCTGCTGTTGAATCTGGTCATTTTCTCTATGCTGTTTTCCGGCGGCATGATTCCGACGTACCTTGTTGTGAAATCACTCGGACTTTTAGATACGTACTGGGCATTGATTCTGCCGATGGCGATTAATCCGTTCAACCTTATTATTATCAAAAACTTCTTTCAGCAGCTGCCGCGCGAGCTGGAGGAATCGGCAAAGATTGACGGCTGTTCCGAAATCGGCGTTTTCTGGCGGATCGCCCTGCCGTTGTCAAAACCGGTTATTGCGACTTTTGCGCTGTTTTATGCGGTCGGGATTTGGAATGATTTCTTCCACGCTCTCTTATATATCAATGACAGTGCAAAATGGCCGCTTCAAATGGTGCTCCGCCAAGTTACCATCTTATCGGATTTAACGGCGACCAATGGCGATACGATGCAAAATACCATACCGCCCGAGCAGGGAATCAAACTCGCCGTCATTGTCATTGCAACGCTGCCTATTTTGGCGGTCTATCCATTCCTGCAAAAACACTTTGCAAAAGGAATGCTGATCGGTTCGGTGAAAGGCTGAGAAAGGGAGTGTTTCATATCAGTACGTTAGATCAAATTAAAATCGCCTATATTGGCGGGGGGTCTCAAGGCTGGGCCAGAAGCCTGATGAGTGATCTGTCGATTGATAAACGGATGTCAGGCACAGTGGCGCTCTATGATCTTGATTTTGAAGCTGCTCAGAAAAATGAAGTGATCGGCAATTATAGCGGAGACGGCAGATGGAGGTACGAAGCGGTTTCTACTTTGAAAAAGGCGTTATCGGGCGCGGATATCGTCATTATTTCGATTTTGCCGGGTTCACTGGAGGATATGGAAACCGATGTCCACCTCCCTGAGCGCTTCGGCATTTATCAGTCTGTGGGTGATACTGTCGGGCCCGGCGGGATCATCAGAGGTTTGCGGGCCGTTCCGATGTTTGCAGAAATTGCCCGGGCAATAAGAGACTACGCACCTGAATCATGGGTCATCAATTATACAAACCCGATGTCTGTCTGTACAAGAGTGCTGTATAAAGTGTTTCCGGGCATCAAAGCGATTGGCTGCTGCCATGAGGTATTCGGCACGCAGAAACTGCTAACGGAAATGGTCACAGAAAGGCTCGGAGTAGAGGTGCTGCGGCGCGAAAATTTTCGCGTCAATGTACTCGGCATTAACCATTTCACATGGATTACGGAAGCCTCTTACCGCCATATTGACCTGCTGCCTATATTCCATGAATTCAGCGCGCATTATGGAGAATCAGGATATGAGCTAGAGGGGGAAAGCTGGAGGGACAGTGTCTTTCGTTCGGCCCACCGTGTTGCGTTTGATTTATTTGAACTGTATGGCGCCATCCCCGCTGCGGGTGACAGGCATCTGGCAGAGTTTCTTCCCGGCCCTTATCTCAAACAGCCTGAGGTATGGAAATTTCACCTCACATCTGTATCTTTCAGAACACAAGACAGAGATGAGAAGCGCCAGGAAACAGAACGATTAATCGCGCAAAAACGAGGCGTTGCCGGGAAAGCCTCGGGGGAAGAAGGCGTGAGCATCATAGCGGCTCTTCTCGGATTGGGTGAGCGCGTCACGAATGTAAATGTGCCGAATCAAGGCCAGGTTTCCAATCTTCCTTTACAAGCAATTGTCGAAACGAACGCCTTGATTACCCGCAACAGCGTCCAGCCAATTTTCTCTGGATCGCTGCCGAAAGGTGTGGAAATGCTGGCGGCACGACACGTATCCAATCAGGAGGCAGTGGCGGAAGCGGGGTTATCAAAGGACCGCGGTCTCGCTTTTCAAGCGTTTCTCAATGATCCGCTTGTCACGATTGACCACCGTGATGCAGAGCAGCTTTTCGATCACATGCTTGCCAAGCACCAAATGATGTGAAATCGGCAGCCGGCGGACGGCTGTTTTTTTATCGAAAATCTGCAGGTCCGGTTTAGAAATAGTGCAGTTGACCATAATGGTAGTAGCTCTTAAGAAGTAGGTGCTATCAACGTGGGAGATTATCTGAATGTAGCAATAGAATTAGTTTGCGGTCTCGTTATTTTATTTGTCATTTTGAAGTTTCTTGGGAAAACCCAATTCTCTCAACTCACCCCATTTGATTTTATTTCGGCCTTGATTTTAGGAGAACTGGTTGGAAACGCCGTCTATGATCAAGAAATCAAGGTAAAAGAAATTATTTATGCATCACTCCTATGGGGCTTGCTTATTTATTTGATCGAATTGATTACACAAAAGATAAAAGGAACCAGAAAGTTTCTGGAAGGCGAACCGAATATAGTGATTCATAAAGGAAAGCTGAAATACAAGATGCTGAAGAAAAACAAACTCGATATTAATCAGCTGCAAAGCCTCCTGAGGCAAAAAGGGTGCTTTTCGATTCAGGAAGTGGAGTATGCCATTTTGGAAACAAACGGGATGGTCAGTGTGCTCCCGAAAGCCGAATTCGATAAACCGACCAGAAAAGATATGAACCTTCCGACAAAGGATGTATCTTTGCCGATTACGTTAATTCTTGATGGGGAGATTGTGTTTGACAATCTGGTGGAGGCTGGCGTGGATGAACAATGGCTGAAGCAATCACTGCAACAGCATGGAGTTGAAAAGGCCGAGGACGTCTTATATGCGGAATGGCATGCCAGCCAGCCTCTATATGTCATCACATTTGAAGAAACCAATTCATCATAACCGTAAAAAAGAGCTTGCAGCAGGTGCAAGCTCTTTTTATGATTCGTGAGTCCCTTGTTTAACAGCTCTTACGTGGTACATGCTCACTTCAGTGCTGATCAGATAATCAGGCTTTGGTTTGCCCTTGTTCGCTTTATGGCCGGCGATATGTGCATCGCTTTTTTCCCATTGCTTCCAGTGATCCTCAGATTCCCAGCGAATCATGACAACGACTTCCTCATCACCGCGGCGGACGTTTTTCTCGAGCACTGTCACATCAATTAAACCTTCTTGTTTTTCAATGATTCCTTCAGCGCTGAATCGTTCTATAACTTGATCTGCATGGCCTTCTTTTACTGTCATTTTTCTCAACATAACAAACATCTGTCTCTCTCCAATCATTCTCATATATGAATAATTGCAAATGAAATTCATTCTCAATGTCAAACAAAGCACACGGCGGAAGAGCCGCCGTCGCAATGTTATTCTTATAATAAAGATACATTGCCGTCTCCGTCCTTACATTGTACGAAGGTGCCCCACCCATTTAATTGGCTCGCGGAGAAATTCTACACCGTTAGCTTTCATTTTCTCATATGCACCAAAGATGTCTTCACATTCAAACACGATAGAAGCTTTCATTTGTTCAGAGCCTTTCATCATGGCTTTTGGGTAAATGACCTTTTGCCGTAATCTCCATCCAGCTTTCATCAGATCCCATCGGGTGGTTCGCCGCAATATCAAAGGCAACCTTCTCCGCCCCAAATGGCTTGGCTTTCTGCTTGTCTTCAACATTTATTAGTGCCAATTTGTTTGATCATAGGTATACTATGACCGGTTCATGGCCGAAGTAACATGAAAAATCAGCCGGAAAAACCGGCTGATTGTCGATTAATATGAGCAGCTCACGACATCTATCAGATTTGTGTCTAAGGCGAAATAAACCCAGCGGCGCCGTGAAGAATCCCAGTAAAAGCCTCCAACGGATCTTCTGCCAAGAATGATCGGGTAGAACCAAAATGAGCTGCCGTTGGTTAACCAAACATAGGTAAACCGGAAGAGGCAAGGCTGAATAGCAATGGGTTCAACTAAATAAGCAACTCCCTGAGTGCTCTGCGGCTTTTTTGGTTTTGCCGGCTTTTTTGAAGGCGGGGGTCCCTGCGGCGCACCGCCGAAACCAGGGCCAGCGCCGCCGCCGAAACCAGGCCCAGCGCCGCCGCCGAAACCAGGGCCAGCGCCGCCGCCGAAGCCAGGCCCAGCGCCGCCGCCAATACCAGGGCCGGAGCCGCCGCCAATACCAGGGCCGGAGCCGCCGCCGAAACCAGGCCCAACGACGCCGCCAATGCCAGGCCCAACGACGCCGCCAATGCCAGACCATGGGTAACCATCTGGATAACGATATTCGTATTCAAAAGCGGGCCATGGTTCATAAAAATGCCCGGCAAACATATAAGGATCAACATTATACATGTAATAACGCCCTTTCTCATTGTAAACTGTACATTGCAGTTTATGCGAGCGGATGTTTATTGGTGTTTTCGCCTATGGATGAAATTGGAATGCGCTCAGGGTGCAGAATCATTTGATTTTTTTCTAGTCCCATTCACAATTCCGATGTATCATTTTATAATGAAAGAGCTTCTATTATGAAAAAGGAGACAGACCGTGAATATCGATCAATTATTATTTCAATATATTATAGACCACACGGCGGATATTACGGATAAATGGTTCAGTTTGCGATGTCAGCTGAAAGGAGAGTTATATTCCGCCGACAATTTAAGTGAAGAAACGAAAAAGCTCCTAACCAAGCAGCATACGTTTACCAATATAACGATTGCAAGTGCATTCCTTGAGGATCAAACTGAGTTTCAGAAACATATGACAAAATGGGCGCAAACCGTTGCGAAAAATAGGGTAGAGCAAGATGTTCCGGTGCATGAGGTTGTGGAAGCCATATCAAACTCAAGAATCTCATTTTGGGATGCTGTTGTTGCGTTTATTCAAGAGAATCGGGATATCGTCACAGATGAGGATGCCAACCGATGGAACCGCATAGTGAATCAGTCGTTCGATAAGCTGATCATTGAATTTTCCGAGCAGTACCAAAAGTTTATGCTGATGAGGCTCACATCCCAGCAGGAACTGATCTCAGAGCTGGGCTGCCCGGTGATTTCTATTGCGGATGGAATAGGGATATTGCCGCTAATCGGCTCCATTGATACGAAACGGGCACAGGTTATTTTAGAAACAGTGCCGGTCCGCTGTATCGAGAGAAAAATCACAAGCCTTGTCGTTGATCTTTCGGGTGTCCCAATTGTGGATACCATGGTGGCGCAGCAACTGTACAACCTGTCAAAAACGCTTTTCTTATTAGGCATCAAAGCTGTATTTTCAGGGATTCGCCCAGATGTGGCCCAGACATCGATTCAATTGGGGCTTGATTTCAGTGAATATGATACATACGGCACGCTGAAGCAGGCATTAGAAAACATGGGCGTTCGCTGCATTGTTGAGGAATTGGAAGAAAACCATTAGGAAGTTTGACCAGGCATATGATTGTCCGCCAGCGGGTGATCATATGCTTTTTTGAATTGATCAGAAAACACCAGCGATTTATCGAAAAAAACATACAACAAGGGGGAAAGGTCTTTTGATTTCAAAATCAACGATAGAAGCGGAAGTGTTTGGAAAAATTATCAGCTCGTTAGAAACGCTCGATTTCGGCACCATTCATCATTCTAGGTTACCCAAATTGAGAAAATAGAAAAGCACCGGTTTTCACGGAAAATGAAAGACTAAATATGATCGCATAAGGACGTTTGTTTTCATTAAATTATCCTTAAAACATATACATATTTTATCCGATTTTTATATAATAGACCTTTAAGATCATTTTTTGGGAGGATTTTTGACATGCAAGCTACGGTTCACGAGAGTAAGCAATCGATCATGCAGCGCATTTTGACAGTCTTTGTCTTCACACTGCTAATCGCGACTGTCGGTCTATTTATCGGCCAATTTGTTCCTGTCGCTTTAATGCTGCCGCTTTCTATCCTAGAAGTGGGGATGATTATTCTGGCCTTCTGGATGCGCAGAAGAAAAGCGGTCGGATATGCGTTTGTCTATACATTCGCGTTCGTTTCCGGCATTACCTTATTTCCGATCGTCAGCCACTATGCTTCCATCGCCGGCGCCTATGTCGTGCTTGAAGCCTTTGGCTCTACATTTGTCATTTTTGCTGTTTTGGGCACAATCGGCGCAAAAATGAAGAAGGATTTATCCTTCCTGTGGTCATTTCTGCTGGTAGCGGTGCTCGCGCTGATGGTGGTGGGTATTTTCAACATTTTCAGCCCATTAAACTCAGCGGCGATGATGGCGTATTCCGTGATCGGAACCATCGTCTTTTCCCTTTACATTTTGTATGACCTAAATCAAATCAAACACCGCCATATTACGGAAGACCTAATCCCCGTAATGGCATTATCGCTGTACCTTGACTTTATCAACTTGTTCATCAACCTGCTCCGCTTCTTCGGCATTTTGAGCAGTGATGATTAATGAAAAAGCCTCTGTCTTTGGATAGGTGCTTTTTTGCCATACATTAAAAAGGCAGGTGGAGTTGTGCGACTGTCATTTTGTCAGATGTGGAGCCTGCGAATTTAAAGTTTTTTAGTCTTTAAACACACTTAGCTTTTCAAAAAGATCACCAAGCATCTTCACGAACATGTCTTTTTCCTCGTCGCTGTAGTTTTCCATTACTGCGCAGATTTTGCTGGAAATGGCCGGGCAGAAATTGCTCCAGCCGTTCTTTTCCTTCCTTTGTCAGTTCAATGCTAATTTTTCGTTTATCCTCTGTGTGATGCTTGCGGCTGATAAAACCGTCCCTCGCCAGCCCGTCCAGCAGTCCTGTAATCGTTGCTTTCGTGACGTTTGACTGCTTTGCAAGCTCTGTCGGACTTAACCTATGATCCTTGGCATCAAAGAGCAACATCAGGATTTTGAATTTTCCTTCTGTAAGTCCGCTGCCTGCGAAGTAATGCTCCATCACATGATTCATTTTTTTCGAGATATCAAAAAGAGATAAAAACAATTCAAGAGAGCCGGCGTCTATATTGGCATACGTCTCGGCGTGCTCTGTTATATGCTTATATTTCGGTAAATGTTTTAATTCCATCTTAATAAGCTCCCGTACATTCGTTTTGACACGATTATAAAGGAGCGAAACACCATAACGCAGCTTAGCTTGGAAATGATTAACATCTTTTTGGACATAGTAAGGTAATATAGTTAGGTACCTAACTATATACAGAGCTGAAAAGGTGGTTATTCATATGAAACATATTTTAATAGCAGGAGGCGGTATCGGTGGTTTGTCAGCGACCATTTCTCTCAGTAAGTCGGTGTTTTCTGTCACCTTGTGTGAAGCGGCTTCAGAAAACCGCAAAACAGGTGCAGGAATTCTTCAGCCGCAAAACGCACTGGCTGTCTTGAAAGAACTGGGCGTATTCGAAGAGTGCTGTAAGCATGGCTTTCAAACAGAATGGTTTAAAACGTTTGATGAGCAGGGGGATTTGCTGTTTCAAGTCAGTGAATCCTTTTTATGACACACTTCCGGGACGCAATAATATCCTGCGAAAAACGTTAAATGACATTCTCATGAAGCATGCCGAGGCTGCGGGTGTACACATCAAGTGGGAGAAAAAGGTTGTCGCCTATGAAGAAACGGCTGAATCAGTCACTGCCCTTTGTGAAGACGGAGAAAGGATGCAGTCTGACATTCTGGCGGGCTTTGACGGCATTCATTCCGCTATTCGTGATAAAATGCTGCAAAAGGAAACAGAAAAAGAGCACCTTGGCATGGGGGCGTGGCGAACTTTATATCGAGCTCTCTGATTATACATTTGAGGACGCAACATTAATGTATAGAAGCGGAACACACAAATTGGCGTCGTGCCATTGGCGGAACACGCCGGCTATGTTTTCGTCCTCCAGCCTTGCACGAGCGATTATTGGGATGAGGAAGAGACCCGGTTTGAAAGAGTAAAAGAGATTCTCTCTCGCTTTTCGGGGCTGGATTTTGTCACCAAGCACATGTCGAAAGAGCATCCTGTCATGTTTAACAAACTGGAGCAGGTCGCAGTACAGGAGCCATGGTACAAAGGCCGCGTCGTCATCGGAGGAGACGCCGCCCATGCCGGAGCGCCGACCTTGGCACAAGGAGCGGCAATGGCCATCGAGGATGCCATCGTCCTCGCTGAAGAACTCAAAAACCACGCCGGCCACGAAACAGCGTTTCAGGCGTACTACAATAGAAGAGCCCCAAGAGCGCTCAAAGTCCAGAACCTCTCCTCAGAAATCGTCCGCCGCGGGCTGAAAGGAGAGCCAGGAGCGGAAGAGCTGATCGGCGAGTACTATGCGGTGTTGAGAGAGGGATATTAAATAGGAAAAGTCCAGAAAGTGATTTCTGGACTTTTTATTCTTGCTCTCTTTTATTCCGTATCCGCTCAATCACCTCATGCAGCCCCTCAGGCTTATAAAACTCCACCGGTGAACTGCCCTTCTCAAACGAAATCGTCTCGGCTTCAATCAGCGCGACATAGCGCCCGTTCACTTTTGCGAGATGAATCGATTCGCCAAAATCAGCTAGCAACCCTTTAATCTCGGTTTCTCCGACTTTCATTTTCAGCTCGGCTTCCGGCGTGTGCTCAATGATCTGGGCGGAGGCTTCGATCACTTGATGGGTGTCGAGGCGTTCTTGGATTTCCCGCTTTTCGCTCGCTTCCCAGATTTCGATGTCTTGTTCAAACTGCTTGAGCTCTTCGCTGTTGTCCTTAAATGTCTCATAGACGTGCTCCTGCACCATGTTCATAACCTGGGTTTTCATGATTTCCGGCATCGATTCGCCGTATTCGACGAATTTCAGAAAGTCCTCAAAATAGCGGGCGTGCGAGGCCTGGTGGATTTTCAGCTCGCCTTCCTCGATCATTCCTTCCTCTGGCATGTACGGGTATTGGATGCTTTTCATGTTTTTTGTCGTGATCGCCATTTCGACTTTTTTAATGAGAGAAGACGCGTCAGAGATGCGGGCGACCTTCGGCTCAAAATCACATTTCATAATGAAGACAAATGACTCGTCAAAGTATTTTCTCGGCACGGCTGAAGCAACGAGGAACACACCGCCGCGAACCGCGCTCGTGTCGAGGTACGTGCGGACGAATTGCTCGCTCAGCTCGTTGAAGTCTTCTTTTGTTTCCGCCAGACGCGCGCGGTTGAACATGTTGTAGTTTGGATTGGAATCGAGCTCGTGGCCGGGCTCTACGATAAAATGGCCAATCTTCGTCGGCACCTGCTCGGACTGCGGATGGCGGTCGGCTTTTCGTTTGACGATTTTTTTCAGCTCTCCGTCAAGAAAGTCCTTCAGCTCGCTTTCTTCAAATTCCTCTGTATCAAGGGTCTGGAAGTGCTTGAATTGCTTGTTTGCTTGCTCGTCCTTGCCTTCCACCTGTATGACATAAAAGGATAAAAACCGAATTTCAAAATCCATATATGAACTCACCTTATTCGCGTATTGTACAGCTTCTCAAGTATAGAAAAAACGATGTTCATACGTCAATCAGAGGAATGGAATAATCATGACCAGAAAAGGGGAATGTAGTCAATCTGCCTTTCATTGATAAGACAAACAGACACTGTCGCTGCTCAAATTGGCCACCGGTGAAGAAGCACAAAACAGGCTGAAACATCTGCAGGATACCGGTATATATGCAAAAGATGTTTGGTCGGGGATTTAAAGACTGGAAAGATCCAGTCTTTTTTGCCCTTTTGAAAAAATTGTGATCGCGCTAAACATTCGTGCATACAATAGCCACAGTCTGCCAGAGGTCGGGCTTTTGTAAAACCTATTTCTCGTTTTTGCTAGTTTATGTTATTCTTATACTCGGTATCTATTTCTTTTTTTCAAAGGCACACATGACCTAAGAACTCCTTTTTTTATTTCCGAGAAAAAAATGTGAAACGAAATGAAGGCTTCTTTCGTCCAGTGTTTGGTCGAATGGTTGCAATAAAATTGGTATGGTGCAAAAACATAGATATTGTGTGATGCCTTAATTTATTTGAAGAAAAGGAATTGGAAGACAGGATAAAGAGCAGGTAAATATGAATAAAGAACTTAAAGTGTTTAAGAAAGTAGAGGTTGCCATGAAGAAACTTTTTTCTTACAAACTTAGCTTTTTTGTGCTGGCTGTTATACTGTTTTGGGCAAAAACGTATTTATCCTACAAGACTGAATTTAATCTTGGGGTAAAAGGCACAACTCAGGAGATCCTCCTGATATTTAACCCGTTCTCAAGCGCCGTCTTCTTTTTAGGACTGGCTTTGCTGGCGAAAGGGCGTAAATCAGCCATTATCATGCTGATTATCGATTTTGTGATGACATTTGTGTTATATGCTAATATTTTATTCTATCGTTTCTTTGATGATTTCTTGACGTTCCCGAACATTAAACAGTCCGGCAATGTCGGAAACATGGGAGACGGGATTTTCAGTATCATGGCCGGTCATGATATTTTCTATTTCTTAGATATCATGATTTTGATTGCGGTATTGATCTGGAGACCTGAATTAAAAGAATACAAAATGAAAAAACGTTTTGCGTCACTAGTGATCCTTTCCGGGATCGCACTGTTTTTCATCAACCTGCACTATGCGGAAAAAGACCGTCCGCAGCTGCTGACAAGAACGTTTGACCGCAATTATATCGTGAAATATTTAGGTCTATACAATTACACCATTTATGACGGCGTGCAGACGGCTCAAACGGAAACACAAAGAGCCTATGCGAGCAGCGATGATTTAACAAGCGTTGAGAACTACACAACGTCTCATTATGCAAAACCGAATGCCGAATACTTTGGTGCTGCCAAAGGCAAAAACATCATTAAGATTCACCTGGAAAGCTTCCAGACATTCTTGATTGACTACAAGCTGAACGGTGAAGAGGTCACGCCGTTCTTGAATAAACTTGCACACGGCGGGGAAGATGTGACGTATTTTGATAACTTCTTCCATCAGACAGGCCAGGGGAAAACATCTGATGCCGAGCTGACAATGGATAACTCCATCTTCGGCCTTCCTGAAGGCTCCGCATTTGTGACGAAAGGCGAAAACACATATCAGTCACTTCCTGCAATTTTGGATCAAAAGGAAGGCTATACAAGCGCCGTCCTGCATGGTGACTACAAATCGTTCTGGAACCGTGACCAGATTTACAAACATATTGGATATGACAAGTTCTTCGACGCAAGCAGTTATGATATGTCAGATGAAAACGTCATTAATATGGGACTCAAGGATAAACCGTTCTTTACAGAATCAATTCCTAAACTTGAATCTCTCAAACAGCCGTTTTACGCGCATTTGATTACATTAACAAACCATTATCCATTTAACCTGGATGAAGAAGATGCGTCCATTAAGAAAGCGACAACCGGTGATAAAACAGTTGATAATTACTTCCAGACAGCACGTTATCTTGACGAAGCGGTTGAGCAATTCTTCAAGGAGCTGAAGGAAGCCGGTCTGTATGACGACTCAGTCATCGTGATTTACGGTGACCACAACGGTATTTCTGAAAATCATAACCGTGCGATGAAAGAAATTCTTGGAAAAGAGATCACAGATTATCAAAACGCGCAAAACCAGCGTGTGCCGCTGATGATCCGCGTTCCTGGCAAAAAAGGCGGAGTGAACCATACGTATGGCGGCGAAATTGATGTCATGCCGACACTTCTGCACTTACAAGGAATTGATTCTCAGAAATATATCAACTTTGGTACTGATTTATTCTCCAAAGAACACGACGATACAGTGGCGTTCAGAAACGGAGACTTCGTGACGCCGAAGTACACATCTGTCGACAATGTCATTTACGATACGAAGACTGGTGAAAAACTGAAAGCGAATGAAGAAACGAAGAATCTGAAAACAAGAGTTAATCAGCAGCTGAGTCTCTCAGACAGTGTCCTGTATAAAGACTTGCTGAGGTTCCATAAACTCAGCGATTTTAAAGCCGTTGATCCGTCTGACTATCATTACGGCAAGGAAAAAGAAATTAAATAAGACGAGATAGAGCCTTGAGCGGGCGCATTGCCTTCGCTCAAGGCTCTTTTTTGAGGCTGCATAACCAACTTAAAAAAAAAGATTCCATTTGGTCACCAAGGCCGGCTTTCTCTCATATCATTACAGTAGATTTTGAAACCAGTATTGAAGTGGACAAATTATCGGTTTAAACGCAATGATAGATTGTAAAGCTGTACCAGGTTTCGAACTCAATATTCATAGAGATGAGGGGTAGAGATGAAAGCGGTCATTCTCTGCGGCGGAAAAGGAACGAGAATGAGTGAAGTCACGTATGATATTCCTAAACCGCTCGCCATGATAGGCGGCAAACCGATTCTATGGCATATTATGAAAATCTATCAGTATTACGGAGTAAACGAGTTTATTCTTCTTTTGGGCTATAAAGGAGAAAAAATTAAAGAATACTTTCTCGACTATGAATGGAAGCACAACAGCCTGACACTCGACAGCTCTACAGGAGAGGTGCAGATGCTGGGGCAGCCTGAAACGTGGAAAATTACGTTTTTGGAAACAGGAGAAGACACACTGACAGCCGGAAGAATCATGCAGGCAAAAGACTATATCGGTGATGAAACATTTCTGCTTACCTATGGGGACGGACTGGCCAATATTAATCTTTTCCATCTCATTAGCTATCATAGGGCAAAAGGGGCTGCCGCGACTGTCACCGGCATTGACAAAGGCTCACAGTTCGGCACCTTGACGGTTGAGGACGGCATGGCGAAAACATTTTCTGAGAAAACATCGAGTGACGGAATCATCAACGGCGGATTTTTCGTTCTCAGTCCAAAGGTTTTCGATTATTTGCCAAAGGACGAGAACATGATGTTCGAAGATGAACCGCTGAAGAACCTTGCCAAAGACGGAGAGCTTGCCGTGTACCGCCATTACGGGTTTTGGACGGCCATCGATACGTATAAGGATCTCTTAGAAGTCAACAAAATGTGGGATCAAGGACAACAAGTATGGAAGGTATGGTGAACTGATTTGAGTTTCTGGGAAAACAAAAACGTATTTGTCACGGGGTGTACAGGTCTTTTAGGAAGCTATTTGGTGAAAGAGCTGATCGAACAGGGAGCAAACGTTACAGGGCTTGTCAGGGATCATGTGCCTCAATCTAACCTTTATCAGGGAGAACATATCAAAAAAATGAACATCGTACAGGGCTCTCTCGAAGACTTGCCTGTGATTGAACGCGCGCTTGGGGAGTATGAAATTGATACAGTCTTTCACCTTGCCGCACAAGCGATTGTTGGCGTGGCGAACCGCAATCCGATTTCTACCTTTGAAGCGAATATCCTCGGCACATGGAATATTCTCGAAGCCTGCCGGAAGCATCCGTTAATCAAGCGGGTGATTGTCGCTTCAAGTGATAAAGCTTACGGTGATCAAGAGAACCTTCCGTACGATGAAAATATGCCGCTGCAGGGCAAGCATCCGTACGACGTCTCAAAAAGCTGCGCAGATCTCATCAGTCACACATATTTTCACACGTACGGGCTCCCGGTCTGCATCACACGCTGCGGTAACCTGTACGGCGGCGGGGATTTGAATTTCAATCGCATCATTCCGCAGACGATTCAGCTTGTGCTGAACGGGAAAGCGCCGGAAATCCGCAGCGACGGGACATTTGTCCGCGACTACTTCTATATTGAAGATGCCGTTCAGGCTTATTTGCTACTGGCAGAAAAAATGGAAGAAAAGCATCTTGCCGGAGAGGCCTTTAATTTCAGCAATGAGATCCAGCTGACTGTACTTGAACTGGTAGAAAAAATCTTGAAGAAAATGAACAGTGATCTGAAGCCGAAGGTGCTGAACCAGGGAAGCAATGAGATCAAACATCAATATTTATCCGCGGAAAAAGCAAGAAAGCTGCTGAATTGGTCACCGGCCTACACCATTGATGAAGGACTTAAAAAAACGATTGAGTGGTATACGGAATTCTTCAAAAAGTAATGTGAAACGAGGTGAACATGACTGTGGCCAGCGCGTTTTGCACCGTTTTATCAAAAGGGAGATTATATCAGGCAGTCGCTTTATTTAAGTCTTTAGAGCAAGTTGACCAAGACAGTCCCATTTTTACGCTATGCATGGATGAAGATACACACCGCGTCTTACAGAAACTGAAGATGAAGCAGTTGAATCTTGTGCCGGTGTCAGCGCTCGAGAATGAAATGCTTCTGCAGCTGAAGGAAACTAGAGATCAAAGCGAGTATTGCTGGACGATGAAGCCGATCTTTCTCCAAGCTGTGCTGAACAAGATGCCAGAGCTGAATCGTGTGACGTATATTGATGGGGATTTATTTTTCTATGCCGATCCGTCGCCGATTTTTGAAAACCAGCCGGACTGCTCGGTGCTGCTTTCGCGGGGTGATATTGTAATCCCTTCTTTTGAGAAAGAGCAGATTGACATGCTGCAGCGTCTTTTAGGCAGATATAACTCAGGCTTTATCAGCTTCAAGCATGATGAAGCCGGGACGGATTGCTTGGAGTGGTGGAAGGAACGCTGTCTTGAGGAATGCAAAAATGCCCCGGGTGAAGGGAAATTCGGTGATCAGGGCTATTTGGATTATATGTCTGAGCTGTTTCTGAATGTGTGTGACATTACGACACCCGGTGTAAACATCGGCCACTGGAACTACGGACAGCATACGTTTTCCTGGAAGGATGGCCGGATTGTGCTGGAGGATGGCAGCCCGCTGATCTTTTACCATTTCAGCGGATACCGAATCGTCAGCATTAATCAAATCAAACAGATTCACGAAACAACTCGCACAGATCTGCCGTTTATTCATGACCTGTATCAAGAGACGCTGCCGCATATCATTCAGCACATCAAAACGTTAGACCCTGAATTTAACGGTTTTGCTTCAAAAGATGACAACAAATAAATGTTTAAATACAGGAAGTGAAAATGAAGTGAAGGCAAGCGTTATTATTCCTGCATATAATTCAAAGGAGCGACTGTATAACAGCCTTCTGTCATTAAACCAGCAGGAGTGCGATGAAGAGTTTGAAGTCATTGTAGCAGACAATGGGTCTGAGGACGGGACGCTCTCAATGCTTAAGTCGTTTCAAGCGGATTTTCCGCTGATCTTTACACGGATTAAAGAAAACAGGGGCATCGCACACGGACGAAATCAGGCGCTTCGCCATGCCAGAGGAGATATCCTTATTTTTCACGACAGCGATATGCTTGCGGCAAAGGACCTTGTGGCAAAGCATATGAAAGCCCATGAAAACGGAGAAAATCTTGTCGTGTGCGGTTTGTTTTGGAAACGGATCTACAGTTTTTATTATGAAGGCTTTGAAGATGAACATAAGAAACAGCTCGCAAAGCTCGTAGATGAAATACCGAAAAAAGATAAAGAAAAGCTGCTGCAGGAAGCGGACATCAAAAACGGAAGCTTTCTGGATAAAAGCTTTGACCTCGATACCGATTTTATTGACGTACTCAAGCAGATTTTAGAGGAGTACGGCGATGACCTGATAGGCTATCATATGCCATGGCGCTTTTTTATCACGAATAATTCCTCTGTTAAACGCAAACATGTGGTTGACCTCGGCTTATTTGATGAAGGCATTATACGATACGGATTTGAGGATTATGACCTCGGGATCAGGCTTCATCAGGCCGGACTGACGTTCAGGCTGCATCGCGACATTGTCAGTATTCATCAGGAGCACCCAAGCAATTGTAAATCTGTAGACGATATTCGGGCAAATATTGCTTATATGTGCGATAAATACAACAATATCCGCTCCTTAGACGTTCATCTCGCTTTTAACGGGCCGTTTCCTCCTGACATGACGAACAGATTGATGGCTGATATTCATAAACTACTGGAAGCTCAGAAATACGACATGCTGTTGAATCTATTTCTTGAGCTGCTTCATGTTGTCAAAGAGCGCAACATTGACCCGGATTGGCAAAAGAAAGCCCCAAGGGTGACGGCGAAAAGCTTTGATTTACAAACGGTTCGCAAGCTTCTCCCAAAAGCGAAGAAAAAGCTTGGCGTGAACGATTTTGCCAACGCATTGTGTGCGCTTGTCAACGATTTGCTCCACGTGGATCTTAGATAATTGGATGTGGTATGGTGAGTACATTTCATTTTTCAACGATAGTGTCAAGGACGCATATCTTTAAGCTCATGCCCATGATTCATTCTCTCCATGAGCATTGCGATGATTTTCATTTGTTTGTGCTTTGTGTGGATCAGAAGGCGTATGAATTGCTCCAGCACGTTCCGTGGGAGCATGTAACATTTGTACAGCTGCATGAAATGGAAGACCCGGAGCTGCTGCAAGCGAAAAGCAATCGAACGTTTCATGAATATTGCTGGACATTGAAGCCGGCCTTTTTATTCCATGTCATGAGCAAGTGGGATGAAGCTGAATACTTTGCTCATATGGATACTGATTTGTTTTTCTTTTCTGATCCGGCACGTATTTTTGCGGAAAACCCAAAAGCTTATCTGTATCTGACCGATCACTGCAACTCGCCGCGGTTCATGTCGTACTATGAACGGACCGGCCGCTATAACACAGGCTTTGTCGGTGCCGGAAATACGAAGGAAGCCTATAAAGCGGTGTGGCAGTGGAGACAGGAGTGCATTGCATTTTGTACGGTAGAAATGGATACGGAACGAAAGACGTACGGAGATCAAAGATATGTGGAGAAATGGCCGGCGCAGTATAAGGGCGTGCATGTAGTCAAATCAATCGGAGCCAATACAGCGCTTTGGAATATCGAAAATTATAAGGTCGGGCAAAAGGAAGGCCGCGTGTATATAGATGAAACGCCGCTGATATTCTATCATTTCTCCGGGTTTACACTCGTTACGGAAAAAGAGTTTAATCTTTGCTGGTATTACCGAATTGAAGATGAAGCGACAGTTGAAATGATATATATGCCGTATGTATTAAGCCTGAAAAAATGGATTAAAGAAATTCAGTCAGCGTTTCCGGACTTTGCTGACGGCTTTATCCCGAAGCACGCAGTGCCTGACACTCATTTTATACAGCTGGATTAAGAAACCCCTGCCGGATGGCAGGGGTTTTTCAGCTATGCCATTCTCTCAGCTTCTGATCGCTCGGCAATAGGAAGGCTAGGATGCCGAGGACAGGGAGAAAGGCAATGGCAATCATCGTCGGGGTCAGTCCCGCGGCGTCAATCAGAGCGCCAAGCGCCACCGCGCCGATCGCGCCCATCCCGAAGGCGAGTCCGACGGTCAAACCGGACATTGTGCCAATTTTTCCAGGAACAAGCTCCTGTGCGTAGACAACCGTTACGGAAAAGCTCGACATCAGAATCAAGCCGATCAAGGCAAGCACGCCATAGGCGAGCACCGGTCCGGCAAATGGCAGCAAAATCGCCAGCGGTGCAGAGCACAGCAGCGAACCGAGGATCACGAAGCGTTTTCCAAAACGGTCTGCGAGCGGGCCGCCGAGAAACGTGCCGACAGCGCCGAACAGCAAAAAGACAAAAATATAGCTTTGTGCCTGCTGAATGCTTACGTGATATGTATCCATCGCGTAAAACGTGTAAAAATTGCCGATCGCACTTGTATACCAAGAACGTGCAAAAATGAGAAAGATAATAATGATAAGAGCAGATACAACAGACTTGGTGATGGCCGTGTTTTCAGCCGTTTTCTTTTGTTTGCCTGACTTCTGGGCAAGGCTTCCGAGACGTGCGGCGTACCATTTCGCAATATACAGCAGAAACATAACAGCGAGCGCGGCGACAAGCGTGAACCAAACGGCGCCGAATTGTCCGAGCGGCACAAGAATCAGCGCGGTAATCAGAGGCGCCATCGCCTGGCCTGAGTTTCCGCCCACCTGATAGATCGACTGGGCGAGCCCGCGTTTTGTGCCGGCGGCCATATACGCAACACGGGAGCCTTCCGGATGGAAAATGGCGGAGCCTAATCCGATGAAAAACACACAGCATAAGATCGTTATGAATGAAGGGGCGAAGGCAAGGCCCAATATGCCGAGCATGCTGGCAGTCAAACCGATGGGCAATGCGTACGGCCGGGGCCGTTTATCGGTATACCAGCCGACGACAGGCTGCATCACAGATGACACCATGTTTAATGTGAAAGCGATGACGCCGAGCTGTGTAAATGTCAAGCTCATGGAGCGTTCCAAAATAGGGAACATGGCCGGAATCACGGCTTGCAGCGAATCGTTGAGCATGTGGCAGATTCCGATGATGATCAAAATTGGATAAACTGTGGTGCCGGGTTTTTGAACTGTTTTTTCTTTTAGCGGGGTGGCGATAGCCAAGTGAGTCTCCTCCTTACATATCTAGCCAGAGCATACCACTATATTATTCATAAGGTGAAGAATTTATCAAGAGGAAAAAAGACCTTCTAAAACAAAGGCCGCCAGCATGATTAGCAGCTGACGGTAAGTTCGATATTCAAAATGTGATACAGCTCTTCAAGCTTGTGAGTCTCTGAAAATCTTGGAATCCGTTCAAAGATGTAATTGAAGTATTCCTTCAGCGGTTTTTGAAAGCCTGTATCTTCAGAAACGAAAATATTCTTGAAGAACGGAAATAATCCTGAATCACGGAGGCGCTTGTACTGTGTCTTAGACACGCCGGTTGTCACGATATACAGATCAAACTGATGCTGCAGACTTGAAAGGAATGTTCTGATCTTCAAACAGCAAGCGCAACGCTAATGCTTCTGCCGCTTTAAAATCAAGGATGGTATCTCTACATCAAATTATAAAGTGCGGTATTGTAAGGAAAAAACCGGCTGGTGAGGCACCGCCGGCTTATAAGAGATTATTTGTTTAATAGGCTGTGTTTTCTAGAATACAGGAAATAAACCAGCGCCCCGACGGCGATCCAGATCACAAAGGAAAGCCATGTGACGCCGGGAAGGCTGTACATAAACCAAAGGCAGATGCCTGCGCTGATCATTGGCACAACCGGAACGAACGGCACTCTAAAGGACGCTTTGATTTCCGGATATTTCTTTCGTAACACGATAATAGCAATTGAAATGACTGTAAACGCCGCCAGGGTTCCCATATTCACCAGATGGGCAAGCGTTCCGAGGTTAATAAAGCCGGCGATTCCGGCCGCAACGATACCAGTCAGCCATGTATTGCTGAACGGGGTTTTAAATGACGGATGAACCTTTGCGAACAATCCAGGGAGAAGGCCGTCTCTGCTCATGGCAAATGTCAAACGGACCTGAGCGTACAGTAAAGCGAGCATAACCGTCGTAATCCCGATAATCGCACCGACAGAAATAATACCGGCAACAGCATCCTGGCCGACGAATTTCAGCGCAAAGGACACCGGATCCCCGACATTCAATTTCGTATAAGGCATCATGCCTGTCAAAACAAGCGAAACCGTGATGTATAGAACGGTACAAACGGCAAGAGCCGAAATAATGCCGACTGGCATGTTTTTTTGAGGATTTTTCACTTCCTCTGAAGCGTTAGAAACCGCGTCAAACCCGAGGTACGCGAAGAACACAGTTGCCGCGCTGACAATGACGCCTTTCATTCCGAACGGCATAAAAGGAGACCAGTTATCCGGTTTGACATAACCGAGGCCGACAATGATGAACAATAAAATGATTCCGATTTTCATCAGGACGATGACGTTGTTAAAACGTGTGCTTTCCTTGACGCCTCTGCTGACAATCGCAGTGATGATGAGAATGATCACTGCAGCCGGAAGGTTAAATACGGCGCCCGGTGTGCTTCCCGGCGCTCCTGTCAGTGCGGCCGGAATATGAAGGTTGAAGCCGGCAAGCAGTGATTGAAAGTATGAAGACCAGCCGGTGGCAACGGCTGATAGTGCAATGACATATTCAAGCATGAGATCCCATCCGATCAAAAAGGCGAGCAGCTCTCCGAGTGTCATATAGGAGTATGAGTACACGCTTCCTGAAATCGGAATCGAAGACGAAAACTCAGCATAGCAGAAGGCGGCAAGCGCACAGGCGAGCCCGGCTAAAATAAACGATATAATGAGGGCAGGGCCTGCACCGGTTGCGGCCACTGTTCCTGTGATGACAAAAATCCCTGTACCGATCACACAACCGATACCAAGCAAGGTTAAATCAAATGCGCTTAACGTGCGGGCAAGGCTTTTTGACTTGCTCTGCGCACTCAATGTTTCAAGCGGTTTTTTTCTGAATAATGAACTCATCAAAAGTTCCTCCCGGAAAATTCAAAATATTCTAATCATTATATACAGTTCTTGTTGTATTATATTGTCGAAATTTAGGACAGTCAATCATATATTTTTCCGCTTTAAATGATAGAAGCGAAAAAGCGTAGTCGTAGGATAGGATCGTAATTTTCTAATAAGATATTCAATTTTATGCAGGGAGAACCGATAGAAACAATAGATTCGCCCACATTATGACTTTCGGATTAAAAGGAGATGCTGACCATGTTTCAATATGAAGAGTTGAATAAACAGTTTATCGGAGGGAAATGGCAGGAGGGCAGCAGCCCAAATGTATTGGAAAACAAAAATCCTTATACTCAGAAAACATTCACAACCTTCCAAAAAGCCACTGCTGACGATGTTGATGAAGCGTACCGGGCAGCGGCGCTGGCAAAGAAAAAATGGGATGCGGTCAATCCGTTCGAGAAAAGAACCATTTTAGAAAAAGCCGTCACGTATATTGAAGAAAACGAAGAAGCGATCATTTATCTGATTATGGAAGAGCTTGGCGGAACAAGGCTTAAAGCGGCCTTTGAAATTGGGCTTGTGAAAAACATCATAAAAGAAGCGGCGACGTTCCCTGTCCGCATGGAAGGGAAAATTCTTCCGTCAACGATAGACGGCAAGGAAAACAGATTATATCGCGTGCCGGCAGGCGTTGTCGGTGTCATCAGTCCTTTTAACTTCCCATTCTTTTTATCTATGAAATCAGTGGCGCCCGCACTCGGAGCAGGCAATGGCGTCGTTTTAAAGCCGCATGAAGAAACACCGATTTGCGGCGGCACTCTGATTGCGAAAATTTTTGAGAATGCGGGAATCCCAGAGGGGCTGCTGAATGTCGTTGTCACAGACATTGCAGAAATTGGAGACAGCTTTGTGGAACACCCGATACCGCGGATCATCTCATTTACAGGTTCTACAAAAGTCGGCAGCTATATCGGCCAGCTTGCGATGAAGCATTTTAAAAAGCCGCTTCTTGAACTCGGCGGCAACAGCGCCTTCATCGTACTTGAGGATGCGGATATCGAATATGCGGTCAATGCGGCGGTTTTCAGCCGATTTACCCATCAAGGGCAGATTTGCATGTCGGCCAACCGCGTACTTGTTCACTCATCAATTTATGATAAGTTCCTAGAAATGTATCAGGCAAAAGTGGAATCACTGAAGGTCGGCGATCCAATGGACCCTGATACGATTATTGGGCCATTAATCAATAGCAGACAGACGGACGGGCTGATGAAATCTGTTGAGAAAGCGATTGAAGAAGGTGCTGTTCCAGTGAAGCTTGGCGGATTTAACGGGACGATCGTGGAACCGACGATCTTAAAAGACGTCAAACCGTTCATGAGCATCGCCAAGGAAGAGTTGTTCGGACCTGTCGTTTCCTTTATGAAGTTTGATTCAGAAGACGAAGCGGTGGATATCGCAAACGAAACGCCGTTTGGCTTGAGCGGTGCCGTGCATACGTCAAATCTTGAACGCGGCGTGGCTTTTGCGAAGCGCATTGAAACAGGCATGATCCATGTCAATGACACAACAATCAATGATGAACCGAATGTGGCCTTTGGCGGCGAAAAGCAATCCGGTCTCGGCCGGTTGAACGGCGAGTGGAGCCTTGAAGAATTTACGACACTGAAATGGATCTCGGTCCAGTACGAAAAACGCAGCTTCCCTTATTAATGGATAGGAGTGAATGGGATTGAGCATAAGAACGGAAAAAGAAACCGCAGACCTTCTGGACGCGTTGGTCAAAGTAGCCCCTTATTTAAACAGCCTGGTTCAGGATGATATTACAATCGGCATTTACGATACGGAAAAACTGCTTGTGAATATACCGGCCAAAACCTTTTCTCTAAAGGTAAAAGCCGGTGATCCGCTACAGGAAGGGGATATTATCACAGATGCCATCCGCACCAATCAGAAGAAGACGAGCATGGTTCCGAAAGAATTGTTCGGCTTCCCATTGATTGCTCGTGCCATCCCGCTCCACGACGAGAATGGAAGAGTAATAGGGGGCGTCGGCCTCGGAACGAGCCTTGAGGAGTCGTCTAAGCTGCATGATGTGGCGGAAAGCTTATCAGCTGTCGTTGAACAAACGGCCGCAGCCATTTCCGATATTTCTGAATCAATCAACGGGTTTTCGACTCAAATGTCAGGCATTTCCTCACAGGCGAAAAAGGTAAGCGAAAGCGCCGGTGAAATTGCCGATATTTCAGTAACTGTGAAAGGCATCTCTGACCAAAGTAACCTGCTTGGCTTGAACGCCGCAATCGAAGCGGCGAGAGCAGGCGAGTCCGGAAAAGGCTTCTCTGTCGTCGCAGATGAGATTAGAAAGCTAGCGACGTACTCAAAAGAAAATGTCGGCCAGATTGACCAGATCACGAAAAAAATCCACAGCCTGCTGAAAGGGCTGGAGGAATCCATTGAGTCGATTAATCAGCATACAGACGGGCAAGCCGCTGCCGTTGAACAAATTTCCGCCACGATGCAGGAGATTTCAGGAAGCGCGCAGCATCTCGCGAAAATGGCAGAAAAAGCGCTAGAGGAAGAATCAGAGATCGGGGACAAATGTTCCCGGTCTTTTTCTATCCTGCATTTCCATGAAATTTGTCTGACGTTTTACTAGTTTTATTCCAGCGGCTGATTTAAAATGTACACATGAACTTACGTGAGGATTGATAGGAATCATGAGTATATTAAAAGCGGAAAATCTGTATAAAACATACGGAGATAAAACATTATTTGACCATATCTCCTTTCATATTGAAGAGAATGAGAGAATCGGATTAATCGGACCGAATGGAACGGGGAAATCAACGCTGCTGAAAGTGATCGCCGGCTTGGAATCTATTGAAGAGGGAGACATCATGAAATCCGGCAGCGTGCATGTCGAATTTCTTCATCAAGACCCGGAGCTGCCTGAGGGGCAAACTGTGCTGGAGCATATCTATTCCGGTGAATCGGCTGTAATGAAAACCTTGCGTGAATATGAAAAAGCGCTGTATGAGCTTGGAAAAGACCCCGAAAATGAACAGCGCCAGAAGCACCTGCTGGCGGCGCAGGCGAAAATGGATGCGAATAACGCGTGGGATGCGAATACCTTGGCGAAAACCGTATTGTCTAAGCTGGGCGTCAACGATGTAACAAAGCCAGTCAACGAGCTTTCAGGCGGCCAGAAAAAACGGGTAGCCATTGCCAAAAACTTAATTCAGCCAGCTGATCTGCTCATTTTAGACGAGCCGACGAACCATCTGGATAATGAAACGATTGAGTGGCTTGAAGGATATTTAAGTCAATATCCCGGCTCCGTCATGCTGGTGACGCACGACAGGTATTTCTTAAACCGTGTCACGAACCGCATTTATGAGTTAGAACGAGGTAGCCTTTACACGTATAAAGGCAACTATGAAGTGTTTTTAGAAAAACGAGCGGAACGGGAAGCGCAGGCTGAGCAAAAGGAAACGAAGCGGCAAAACCTGCTGCGCCGCGAACTGGCTTGGCTCAGACGGGGAGCGAAAGCCCGTTCCACAAAACAAAAGGCGAGAATCGACCGAGTGGAGACGCTTAAGGAGCAGAAAGGCCCTCAGTCATCGGGCTCACTCGATTTTGCGATTGGCTCCCACCGTCTTGGCAAACAGGTCATTGAAGCGGAGAACGTGATGATCGCTTACGACGGCCGCATGCTCGTCGACCGCTTTAATGAATTGGTGATACCGGGTGAACGGATCGGGATTATTGGACCAAACGGCATCGGAAAAACAACGCTATTAAACACCCTTGCCGGCCGTCATACCCCAGACGGCGGCCATATGACGATCGGACAGACGGTCAGAATCGGCTACTATACCCAGGATCACAGTGAAATGAATGGCGAGTTAAAGGTCATTGAATATATAAAAGAAACGGCGGAGGTCGTAAAAACAGCGGATGGCGATATCATTACAGCTGAACAAATGCTGGAGCGTTTCCTCTTCCCGCGTCAGATGCAGCAGACGTATATCCGCAAGCTGTCCGGCGGGGAAAAACGCCGTTTATATTTGCTTCAGGTTCTCATGCAGGAGCCGAATGTCCTGTTTCTCGATGAGCCGACGAACGATTTGGATACTGAAACATTAAGCGTACTGGAGGATTATATTGACCAGTTCCCTGGCGTCGTCATCACCGTATCCCATGACCGCTACTTCCTTGATCGTGTCGTCGATCGTTTGATTGTGTTTGAAGGAAATGGCGTCATTTCTCGATTCCAAGGCTCCTACAGCGACTATATGGAGGAGACAAGAGCGAAGAAAACAGCTGAAAAACCAGCAACTGTAGCAAAACCGGCCGAAGCGGAGCCGAAGAAAAAACGGAAAAAGCTTTCCTACAAGGATCAGATTGAATGGGACGGCATCGAAGATAAAATTGCCCAGTTAGAAGAGAAGCATGAGCAGCTCGAAGCTGACATCGCCGCAGCAGGCAGCGATTTTGGAAAAATCCAAGAGCTGATGGCTGAGCAGGCGAAAACAGCGGAAGAACTTGAGACTGCTATGGACCGCTGGACAGAATTGTCTCTTATGATAGAAGAGCTGGAAAGCTAAAAAAAGCGCGGCCCGCAGGAGGCCGCGCTTTTTTCACATAATGTACAAAAACGAAACGGCCAGATTATGATATGCTCAAATTATGTGTCAGCGGCACTTGGAAAAACAACGGAGATGATGAAGTATGACATGGACGATCGTGATGTTAATCCTCATGAGTGTGGTGAAAATCGTAATAACCTGCCTTCCAACAGGCGTCATGGAATGGCTGCTCAGCAAATTTGCGGTGCACGCCAAGCTGAGTGACGAAAATGCTGTTCTCTCCCTGAATGGAAAACGTCTCGAAGGTGAAGAGAAACAGAAAGTAATTGACCAATTTAACAAAGCTGTCTTCCTAGAGAAATATTATATCTACCCAGGTGATGAAGAGCGTTATTTACATCCGGAAAACGGCGGCACGCCGCTGGTGATAGATATGAAAAAAGGAAAAAGAGATGTGAAGCTGTTTGTGTACAGCTATGACGACCATATCGACGTCGTGAAGCAGTACAAGAATAAAGTGATTGCATATCAATTGCTTTCTGAAAGCCTTCAAAAGCAGTCTCTGTCAGAGACAGGAAGCTTGGCTTAAACAGGACTGTGAACGACGGGTGTTTGATGCACTCGTCTTTTTTTATTGATTGTTTAACTTAACGTTTACGTTAAGGTTCAAAAGGTGTATAATGATAACAGAAACGGCGAAGGGGGATTTACCTTGGAATGGATGAAGATTGATCAAGTAGCCAAAAGAAGCGGGCTGACAAAGCGGACCATCCGGTTTTATGAAGAAATCGGCTTAATTCCGGCGCCGAAACGGACAGACGGCGGTGTAAGGCTTTATTCAGAGGATGATATGGAGGAGCTTGAGAAAGTCATCAGCACAAAAGAGGTGCTTGGTTTTTCCCTTCAGGAGCTTCAGCATTTCATGGAAACAAGCCGCCAGCTAGAGTTAAACAAAGAGGGGTATTTGTTGTCACTGGATCCCAAGGAACGGAAAGAAAAACTGGAGGAAATTCAGGAAACCCTGAATCACCAGCTGAATTTGATTGATGAGAAAATCCGCACATTCCAAAGCTTTAAAGAACGCCTGCAAGGCATGAAAGGCAAAGCGGAACGCGCCATTCAATCAATCGAATGAAACGTTTGTTAAACGCTATTTTTGTAGCGTTTCTTTTAATGGAATAAAGATGGAGGTCAGGTCAAATGGATAAGACAAAACAAGTGAATCAGAAAACGGGCTTGCTCAGCCAGCCAAAAGCGGTATGGGCTGTCGCATTTGCCTGTGTGATTTCCTTTATGGGAATCGGGCTGGTCGATCCAATTCTTCCGGCCATTGCCGCACAATTACATGCTTCACCTAGTGAAGTATCACTCTTGTTTACAAGTTATTTACTTGTAACAGGATTTATGATGTTTTTCTCAGGAGCCATTTCCAGCCGTATCGGCGCGAAATGGACATTAATTCTCGGACTTATTTTTATTATTGTGTTTGCGGGGCTTGGCGGCAGTTCAAGCTCAATTGCTCAGCTAGTCGGCTATCGCGGCGGCTGGGGACTAGGTAATGCTCTGTTTATTTCAACAGCGCTTGCGGTTATTGTCGGCGTATCAGTCGGGGGCAGCGCCCAAGCAATTATTTTGTATGAGGCGGCGCTCGGACTCGGGATTTCTGTCGGACCGCTAGCAGGCGGAGAGCTTGGAAGCATTTCATGGCGTGCGCCGTTCTTCGGGGTATCTGTCCTGATGTTTATTGCATTAATCGCGATTTCTTTCATGCTTCCGAAGCTGCCGAAACCGGCGAAACGCGTCGGTGTGTTTGATGCGGTGAAGGCACTCAAGTATAAAGGCCTTCTGACAATGGCGGTATCGGCGTTCTTATACAACTTTGGATTTTTTATTTTGCTTGCTTATTCTCCGTTCGTTCTGGATTTAGATGAGCACGGTCTCGGATATGTCTTCTTCGGCTGGGGCCTTCTGCTGGCTATTACATCAGTCTTTACGGCGCCGCTCGTGCACAAAGCGCTGGGTACAGTGCGTTCGTTGGTTGTTCTCTTTATCGCCTTTGCGGTCATTCTGATCATCATGGGGATCTGGACAGAGCATCAGACGTTGATTATTACATGTATCGTTGTCGCCGGTGCTGTCCTCGGTATGGTCAACACGATCATGACAACAGCTGTCATGGGTTCTGCGCCGGTTGAACGTTCAATCGCATCTTCAGCCTACAGCTCAGTCCGCTTCATCGGCGGCGCGCTCGCTCCGTGGATTGCGGGAATGCTCTCTGAACACTTTACCGCAAACACACCATATACAGTAGGCGGAATCGTCGTTTTTGTCGGCATGCTTGTCCTTCTCATGGGACGTAAACACCTTGCCGGAATTAAGGCGGGACATTAATAACGATAGACACTGCTCGTGAGGCAGTGTCTTTTTTATGTGATCAAGTTATACCAGTATTCACGATCAGTTATAATGGTATCATCATAAAATTAGTGCGGAAAGGACAGCCTTATGACACAATTTTACTATTTAACGGCTAAAACTCCTTTAGAAACTGGTTTTTTCGGTCAGCAAGAACGGTGTTCGCGGAAAGGGCATCCGCTTCGGTCAGGCATCGACGCGGCGGGTATTGATCTTGAAGAAACTGAGGATGTATCGGTTCATTTACGATTGCCATATCAAGTAATGGTTCATGCTGTAGAGGGGACGTTTGCCATGGATAAGGTAAAGCCTGACGAACTTGATCAGAAGTGCTTAGAAATGCTCTATCAATACATACACAGCGTCATGAAAAACAGTTTTTCGGTTGAGTGGTTCACCGCATGGGCTGATGAGGAAGACTTTGAGCTGTCTGCCAAAAGAGAGCTGACACTTGATGAATTCACCTCGCCATTGCAGCTCATTTTAAAAGACAGAGAGCTTTTGAGAATCGTTCAGAAAAAATGGCAGTAAAAAACCCGCCCTTCAGCAGGCGGGTTTTTTCGTAACATTAAAGCACTTTCGTCGTCCAAGACTCGCAGTTCCATGTTTCTGTCGCGATGTCCATATAGAAATCAGGCTCGTGAGAAATAAGAAGAATGGAGCCTTTGTATTCTTTGAGGGCGCGCTTGAGCTCTTCCTTCGCGTCGACATCCAAGTGGTTTGTCGGCTCATCGAGTACCAGCAGGTTGGTTTCTGAATTGATCAGCTTGCATAATCTGACTTTCGCTTTTTCTCCCCCGCTTAATACGGAGACGCGGCTTTCGATATGTTTTGTCGTCAGTCCGCATTTTGCCAGAGCGGCGCGGATTTCATACTGTGTATACGAAGGGAATTCGCTCCAAACTTCTTCAATACACGTATTGTTGTTTGTTTCCTTGACCTCTTGCTCGAAGTAGCCGGTAAAGAGGTGCTCGCCTCGCTCAACGGAGCCTTCGAGCGGCTGGATTTCGCCAAGCAGGCTTTTCAGCAATGTTGTTTTTCCGATCCCGTTTGCTCCGTAAAGAGCGATTTTTTGGCCGCGCTCCATGCGGAGATTCAGCGGACGTGAGAGCGGGGAATCGTAACCGATCACGAGATCCTTCGTTTCAAAAATCAGCTTGCCTGACGTTCTCGCCGGCTTGAAGTGGAATTCCGGCTTTGGTTTTTCTGCCGCCAGCTCGATCATATCCATCTTGTCGAGTTTCTTTTGGCGGGACATCGCCATGTTTCTCGTGCTGACACGGGCTTTGTTGCGGGCAACGAAATCCTTCAGCTCCGCGACTTCCTGCTGCTGCTTTTTGTAGGCCGCTTCAAGCTGCTGCTTCTTCACCTCGTAGACTTCCATAAACTGATGATAGTCGCCGACGTAGCGTGTCAGCTCTTGATTTTCTACATGATAAATCAGGTTGATGACACTGTTTAAGAACGGAATATCATGGGAAATCAAGATGAACGCGTTCTCGTATTCCTGCAGATAACGTTTTAGCCATTCAATATGCTGCTCATCAAGATAGTTGGTCGGCTCATCAAGCAGCAGAATCTCTGGCTTTTCGAGAAGCAGTTTGGCGAGAAGAACCTTGGTTCGCTGTCCGCCGCTCAGATCAGTAACATCGCGCTCTAACCCGATATCACTCAAGCCGAGGCCGCGGGCGATTTCTTCCACCTTCGAATCAATGACATAAAAATCATTGTTCGTCAGCGCGTCTTGAATCACACCGACGTCTTCAAGAAGCTTTTCGAGCTCGTCGGGATCAGCTTCGCCCATTTTGTTGTAAATCTCGTTCATTTCTTCTTCCATCGCAAATAAATAATGGAATGCGTCTTTCAGCACATCACGAATGGATTTGCCTTTTTCAAGCACAGTATGCTGATCCAGATAGCCGACACGGACATTTTTTGACCATTCGACTTTTCCCTCATCAGGCTCAAGTTTTCCGGTAATAATATTCATGAAGGTTGATTTTCCTTCACCGTTTGCGCCGATCAGCCCGACGTGCTCGCCTTTTAGCAGGCGGAAGGAGACGTTATTAAAAATGGCCCGGTCACCAAAGCCGTGGCTTAAATCCTTTACAGATAAAATACTCATATTTACACCTCTATCGTTTATCAAACACGCACAATCGGCGTGTATTATTCACCCTTTTGATTATAAAGGAGGAATCGGAATGTTGAAAGGTATAGGAAAGAAAAAGAAAAATTGCGTTCCGGGCGAGGTTTTGAGATACTATGGAATAGATTTCAGGAATTGAGGAGAAAAAAATGACGCAAACTTGGCCATTTTTACATAATGCACAATCATTTATACAAGAGAATTGGAATGCTTCCGGTTTTCAAAAGCCGACTCCTGTTCAGGAACAAGCGGCTCAGCTGATCATGGACGGAAGGGATGTTATCGCGGAATCGCCGACAGGCACAGGCAAGACGCTGGCGTATGCGCTGCCGGTCTTGGAGCGGATTAAGCCGGACCAAAAGCACCCGCAGGCAGTCATTTTAGCGCCATCCCGTGAGCTGGTGATGCAGATCTTTCAGGTAATTCAGGATTGGAAATCAGGCTCAGAGCTGCGTGCGGCTTCCTTAATCGGCGGGGCGAATGTGAAGAAGCAGGTCGAAAAGCTGAAAAAACATCCGCATATCATTGTCGGAACGCCGGGCAGGGTATTTGAGCTGATTAAAGCGAAGAAACTCAAAATGCATGAAGTGAAAACGATCGTGCTTGATGAAACAGATCAGCTTGTCCTGCCGGAGCATCGTGAAACGATGAAGCAAATCATTAAAACGACATTAAGAGACCGGCAGCTTCTATGTTTTTCTGCCACGCTCAAAAAGGAAACAGAGGACGTGCTCCGTGAATTGGCGCATGAGCCTGAGGTGTTGAAGGTGCATCGAAGCAAGGCGGAAGCTGGGAAAGTGAAGCATCAATATCTGATTTGCGACCAGCGCGACAAAGTGAAGCTGCTGCAAAAGCTGTCTAGACTTCAAGGCATGCAGGCACTCGTATTTGTGAGAGACATCGGCAACCTGAGTGTGTATGCGGAAAAGCTGGCGTATCACCATGTCAAACTCGGCGTTCTGCACAGTGAAGCGAAAAAAATGGAGCGGGCGAAAATCATTGCCGCGTTCGAAGACGGGGAATTCCCGCTCTTATTAGCGACTGATATTGCCGCACGCGGCTTAGACATTGAAAACCTGCCATATGTGATCCATGCTGATATTCCTGACGAAGACGGCTACGTTCACAGATCAGGCCGAACAGGCCGGGCTGGAAAAGAAGGCAACGTACTGAGCCTCGTGACGAAACTGGAAGAATCAAAACTGAAAAAGATGGCGAAGAAGCTTGGCGTGGAGCTGAGTGAAGCCGTTTATGCAGGCGGAAAATTGAAGACAAAATAAAAAGGAGGGCGGAAAGCCCTTCAGCTTGTAGAGAAAACGATGTTTTTCTACAAGCTTTTTTTGTCTTACGCTGTTTTTTTGGATATTCAGCTGATTTCAAAAACAGAAAAAGAGCTCCCGCATACCTAGCTCCGCTTGGCTAGGTATGTGGCAATCTTCTTCATATTCTGGCATGCGGCTGTGAGGAGAACT
>NZ_JAUMKF010000048.1:0-722 GCF_030519405.1 Bacillus sp. C28GYM-DRY-1 | reverse complement strand
GAAGTCGTAACAAGGTAGCCGTATCGGAAGGTGCGGCTGGATCACCTCCTTTCTAAGGATATTTACGGAATATAAGACCTTGGGTCTTATAAACAGAACGTTCCCTGTCTTGTTTAGTTTTGAAGGATCATTCCTTCAGACATAGGAGCACCTGCTAAATGCGCCACGTCCTGTGGCAACGCATGTGTTAGCATGTCCTATGCGTTGTTCTTTGAAAACTAGATAACAGTAGACATCACATTCAATTAGTAAGACAAGATATCACATAGTGATTCTTTTTAATGGTTAAGTTAGAAAGGGCGCACGGTGGATGCCTTGGCACTAGGAGCCGATGAAGGACGGGACGAACACCGATATGCTTCGGGGAGCTGTAAGCAAGCTTTGATCCGGAGATTTCCGAATGGGGAAACCCACCACTCGTAATGGAGTGGTATCCATATCTGAATTCATAGGATATGAGAAGGCAGACCCGGGGAACTGAAACATCTAAGTACCCGGAGGAAGAGAAAGCAAATGCGATTCCCTGAGTAGCGGCGAGCGAAACGGGATTAGCCCAAACCAAGAGGCTTGCCTCTTGGGGTTGTAGGACACTCTATACGGAGTTACAAAGGAACGAGGTAGATGAAGAGGTCTGGAAAGGCCCGCCATAGAAGGTAACAGCCCTGTAGTCAAAACTTCGTTCTCTCCTGAGTGGATCCTGAGTACGGCGGAACACGTGAAAT
>NZ_JAUMKF010000047.1:0-787 GCF_030519405.1 Bacillus sp. C28GYM-DRY-1 | reverse complement strand
TATTGACTACTACAATCAAAAACGAATAAAGGCAAAACTAAAAGGCATGAGTCCGGTACAATACCGAACTCATGCCTCAAGAACTGCCTAATGAAAACCCGTGTCTAACTTTAGGGGGTCACTTCATAATAGGGGAGGTTTTTTATTATGAAGAAAAAAGCCATCACCCCAAAGGGACTGACCCCATAAGATGAGACAAATAAAAAACACCTTCAAGTTTGAAAAAGGATGATTGTTATCCGACATTAGACTTGGAGGTGTTTTTTCTATGGGGACAAGAGTGAGTTATCCGCTTGAAGTGAAACAGAAGGCTGTAGACATGAGATTGGCAGGCGTACCTATGAAAGAGATCATGCAGGAGTTGAATATCAAAAATAATACGCAGATTAAGACATGGGTCAGATGGTATAAGGCTGGTGATACACATCGATTCGAACAGCCTGTTGGAAAGCAATACACTTACGGAAAAGGTCCGGAGTATTCTTCTGAATTAGAGAAACTGCAGGCAGAGAATCGTTATCTGCGACAACAGAATGAAGTGTTAAAAAAGTACAACGAATTGGAAAGGAAGTTGATAGCAAAACGTCAGTCGAACTTGTAGAAATATTGCACAGCACAATGACCGTGCAGGATATCTGTATTCATTTAGGTATCTCTCGGGCGTCTTATTATCGTTGGAAGAAGAATCTGACGAAAGATCATTCCAAGCACCATTTGGAAAAACAAATCGGCACGTTGTGCCGAGAGCACAAGTATCGGTATGGATATCGAAAAATCACAGCCATAC
>NZ_JAUMKF010000046.1:0-1177 GCF_030519405.1 Bacillus sp. C28GYM-DRY-1 | reverse complement strand
CAGCGTGTCGACAAAGTCACAATAAGTGGCTTCATCGACACGCTTTTTTTGTTAAAATATGAGTGAATCTAGATTTTGGAGGTTTTACCATGTTGTCCAAACACTCAAAAGATCAGCGTGAACAGCTTGAAGTCTTTGCCTTAAGTGAACTTGTCCCTGAAGATCATTTGGTTAGGAAGATGGAAGAAGCCATGGATTTTTCGTTTATTTATGATCAAGTTGCCCCTCTTTATTCTTCAAAAGGACGTCCAAGCATTGACCCCGTTGTATTGATCAAAATGGTACTGATTCAATACGTGTTTGGCCATCGCTCCATGCGTGAAACCATTAAGCGAATAGAAACCGATGTCGCTTATCGTTGGTTTATTGGATATGGACTCTCTGAAAAAATCCCTCATTTTTCAACGTTTAGTAAGAACTATGAACGTCGTTTTCATGACACCGATCTTTTTGAAACCATCTTCTATAAAATCTTGCGTCAAGCTATGGATAGTGGTCTTGTCGACCCTACGGTCGCCTTTATCGACGGCACACATGTCAAAGCGAATGCGAATAAGAAAAAGTTTGGGAAAAAGATCGTGAGAAAAGAAACGAGGGCGTATCAGGGACAACTAGATCAAGAAATTAATGTTGATCGCGAAGCGAACGGTAAACAACCTTTGAAGCCCAGGCCATGCCCACAGAAACGAGAAATCAAAGTAAGTACGACAGACCCTGAAAGTGGATATTTTGTGAAGGGTGAACGGGAGCGCCTCTTTGCTTATGGTTTTCATACAGCTTGTGATCGGAACGGATTTGTATTGGGGACGGTTGTTGAGCCGGCGAATATTCACGACAGTCAAGTGTTTGCGTGTTTGTTTCAACAAATAAAAGAACGGGTTGCCAAGCCTCATACAGTCGCAGTTGATGCTGGATATAAGACACCATTTATCGCGAAGTTTTTAAGTGATGAAAATGTTCGCCCTGTCATGCCCTACACCCGACCACAAACGAAGAAAGGATTCATGAGAAAACACGAATATGTTTACGATGAATACTACGATGCTTACATTTGTCCTGAAAACCACGTTCTGACTTATCGCACAACTAACAGAGAGGGCTACCGGGTTTATGCGTCAGATCCAAAACGATGTGAACATTGCCCATTACTGAGTCAATGTACGGAAAGCCGAAATCA
>NZ_JAUMKF010000044.1:0-1488 GCF_030519405.1 Bacillus sp. C28GYM-DRY-1 | reverse complement strand
CCTAGCCAAGCGGAGCTAGGTATGCGGGAGCTCTTTTTCTGTTTTTGAAATCAGCTGAATATCCAAAAAAACAGCGTAAGACAAAAAAAGCTTGTAGAAAAACATCGTTTTCTCTACAAGCTGAGCCCTTTATATAAAGGGCTCTAGGTTCGATTATGCTGATTCTTTTTCAGGATCGTAAACAGCACAATAGCTGCGATCAATGTGAGTATGCTGACAAAAAAGAAGGCTGCCAGTTTTAGAAAAACACCGAGCAATATAAATGCCACGGCGGCAATAAGAAAAATTATTCCTAATAATCTCATATGTTCAACCCCTTTTAAGGGTATCATTCCCGCCCAGTCTGTTTTTAAACCAATTAAATAGGCGCCTGGGGGGCGCCTAACCTTTACTCAGAAAATTTTTCTGCTTCTTTTTCCCAAGCCTGTTCGAACTCATCTGCACTGTTTGCTGAAATATATTCTCCGCCGCCAGCAACAGCCGCTTGTTTCATTTCTTCGTTCCCTTTGATATCAAAGTTGAAGCCAATAATGTTTACAATGGTATCTACATTCGATTCACGAAGCTTCTCAACTTCCGCTGCAGGGTCTCCACCGCACGTTTCTTCACCATCAGTGATTAAATACACCACGTTTTTTCCGTCAGCGTCAAATGCTTCAAATTCTTTTCTTGTATCGGAAAGTGCTTTGGCAATCGGTGTCCAGCCAGTCGGTTTGATCTTACTCAATGAATCGTCAAACAGCGATCCTTCATATGGATGAAGGCCGTAAATGGTTTCCGTCGTGCTGCATGATAGAGCTTTGCCGGACAATTTATTATTTCCGGCATGTCCGAAAACGCGAAGCATGAGATTTGTATCCTTCGGAAGCAGTTCGGCAAAAGACTTTACTGATTTTTTGGCAATGTCTATTTTGCGCTCTTCCCCTGTCTTTTGAATCATACTTCCGCTTCCATCAAACAACACAGCTACATTTGTGTCATGGTTCTCAGCGGCAAAAGACGGGGACGCAAAGGAGACAGTCAGCAATCCAATGATACCGGCAGCCAGCAATTTTTTCATGTTTTTCTTCCTTTCTTTATCAAATTTTGGATTCTTCTTTATGCTAGAATATGAACATGCAAAAAGATATAGGGCAAGCAGCCTTTTGTGCCGCTTTCACTTTCTGTTCAAAATCGCTAGAAATACCGATGTTATTTAGCCTTTTTCACCCAGAAAGCACATACAGTTTGTGACATCATTCATCCTTTTTTCGCCTTGATCATCACGAAAAAACGGATATATGCTACTATGCTACAGGCTGTTATTTGGTTGCTTTTGAACATTATGTTACTTACAAAAAAGAGGCTGATCACTATCAGCCTCTCAGCGTGTCGACAAAGTCACAATAAGTGGCTTCATCGACACGCTTTTTTTGTTAAAATATGAGTGAATCTAGATTTTGGAGGTTTTACCATGTTGTCCAAACACTCAAAAGATCAGCGTGAACA
>NZ_JAUMKF010000043.1:0-2614 GCF_030519405.1 Bacillus sp. C28GYM-DRY-1 | reverse complement strand
TACGGAGTTACAAAGGAACGAGGTAGATGAAGAGGTCTGGAAAGGCCCGCCATAGAAGGTAACAGCCCTGTAGTCAAAACTTCGTTCTCTCCTGAGTGGATCCTGAGTACGGCGGAACACGTGAAATTCCGTCGGAATCCGGGAGGACCATCTCCCAAGGCTAAATACTCCCTAGTGACCGATAGTGAACCAGTACCGTGAGGGAAAGGTGAAAAGCACCCCGGAAGGGGAGTGAAAGAGATCCTGAAACCGTGTGCCTACAAGTAGTCAGAGCCCGTTAACGGGTGATGGCGTGCCTTTTGTAGAATGAACCGGCGAGTTACGATCCCGTGCAAGGTTAAGCAGAAGATGCGGAGCCGCAGCGAAAGCGAGTCTGAATAGGGCGCATGAGTACGTGGTCGTAGACCCGAAACCAGGTGATCTACCCATGTCCAGGGTGAAGTTCAGGTAACACTGAATGGAGGCCCGAACCCACGCACGTTGAAAAGTGCGGGGATGAGGTGTGGGTAGGGGTGAAATGCCAATCGAACCTGGAGATAGCTGGTTCTCTCCGAAATAGCTTTAGGGCTAGCCTCAAGGTAAGAGTCTTGGAGGTAGAGCACTGATTGGACTAGGGGCCCCTACCGGGTTACCGAATTCAGTCAAACTCCGAATGCCAATGACTTATCCTTGGGAGTCAGACTGCGAGTGATAAGATCCGTAGTCGAAAGGGAAACAGCCCAGACCGCCAGCTAAGGTCCCAAAGTATACGTTAAGTGGAAAAGGATGTGGAGTTGCTTAGACAACCAGGATGTTGGCTTAGAAGCAGCCACCATTTAAAGAGTGCGTAATAGCTCACTGGTCGAGTGACTCTGCGCCGAAAATGTACCGGGGCTAAACGTATCACCGAAGCTGCGGACTGTTCTTCGAACAGTGGTAGGAGAGCGTTCTAAGGGCTGTGAAGCCAGACCGGAAGGACTGGTGGAGCGCTTAGAAGTGAGAATGCCGGTATGAGTAGCGAAAGAGGGGTGAGAATCCCCTCCACCGAATGCCTAAGGTTTCCTGAGGAAGGCTCGTCCGCTCAGGGTTAGTCGGGACCTAAGCCGAGGCCGAAAGGCGTAGGCGATGGACAACAGGTTGATATTCCTGTACCACCTCCTCACCATTTGAGCAATGGGGGGACGCAGGAGGATAGGGTAAGCGCGGTATTGGATATCCGCGTCCAAGCAGTTAGGCTGGGAAATAGGCAAATCCGTTTCCCATAAGGCTGAGCTGTGATGGCGAGCGAAATTTAGTAGCGAAGTTCCTGATTCCACACTGCCAAGAAAAGCCTCTAGCGAGGTGAGAGGTGCCCGTACCGCAAACCGACACAGGTAGGCGAGGAGAGAATCCTAAGGTGATCGAGAGAACTCTCGTTAAGGAACTCGGCAAAATGACCCCGTAACTTCGGGAGAAGGGGTGCTCTGTTAGGGTGCAAGCCCGAGAGAGCCGCAGTGAATAGGCCCAGGCGACTGTTTAGCAAAAACACAGGTCTCTGCGAAGCCGTAAGGCGAAGTATAGGGGCTGACGCCTGCCCGGTGCTGGAAGGTTAAGAGGAGCGCTTAGCGTAAGCGAAGGTGCGAATTGAAGCCCCAGTAAACGGCGGCCGTAACTATAACGGTCCTAAGGTAGCGAAATTCCTTGTCGGGTAAGTTCCGACCCGCACGAAAGGCGCAACGATCTGGGCACTGTCTCAACGAGAGACTCGGTGAAATTATAGTACCTGTGAAGATGCAGGTTACCCGCGACAGGACGGAAAGACCCCGTGGAGCTTTACTGCAGCCTGATATTGAATGTTGGTACAGCTTGTACAGGATAGGTAGGAGCCTTGGAAACCGGAGCGCCAGCTTCGGTGGAGGCATCGGTGGGATACTACCCTGGCTGTATTGACCTTCTAACCCGCCGCCCTTATCGGGCGGGGAGACAGTGTCAGGTGGGCAGTTTGACTGGGGCGGTCGCCTCCTAAAAGGTAACGGAGGCGCCCAAAGGTTCCCTCAGAATGGTTGGAAATCATTCGCAGAGTGTAAAGGCACAAGGGAGCTTGACTGCGAGACCTACAAGTCGAGCAGGGACGAAAGTCGGGCTTAGTGATCCGGTGGTTCCGCATGGAAGGGCCATCGCTCAACGGATAAAAGCTACCCCGGGGATAACAGGCTTATCTCCCCCAAGAGTCCACATCGACGGGGAGGTTTGGCACCTCGATGTCGGCTCATCGCATCCTGGGGCTGTAGTCGGTCCCAAGGGTTGGGCTGTTCGCCCATTAAAGCGGTACGCGAGCTGGGTTCAGAACGTCGTGAGACAGTTCGGTCCCTATCCGTCGCGGGCGCAGGAAATTTGAGAGGAGCTGTCCTTAGTACGAGAGGACCGGGATGGACGCACCGCTGGTGTACCAGTTGTTCTGCCAAGGGCATCGCTGGGTAGCTATGTGCGGACGGGATAAGTGCTGAAAGCATCTAAGCATGAAGCCCCCCTCAAGATGAGATTTCCCATTCCGCAAGGAAGTAAGATCCCTGAAAGATGATCAGGTTGATAGGTCTGAGGTGGAAGTGTGGCGACACATGGAGCTGACAGATACTAATCGATCGAGGACTTAACC
>NZ_JAUMKF010000042.1:0-3120 GCF_030519405.1 Bacillus sp. C28GYM-DRY-1 | reverse complement strand
ACCTAGCCAAGCGGAGCTAGGTATGCGGGAGCTCTTTTTCTGTTTTTGAAATCAGCTGAATATCCAAAAAAACAGCGTAAGACAAAAAAAGCTTGTAGAAAAACATCGTTTTCTCTACAAGCTGAAGAACGTACATCACAAAATGTACGTTCTTTATTTTTACCGCTGAAAGAACTCAATCCACTCGCCGTCAGGGCCTTCGATATAAAAGTAACGGTACCCGTTAGGAAGTGTTGTGATCTCTTCGTCGATAAATTTCGCGTTCATTCTTTCCGCTTTTGTATATTCAGCCGCGATGTCATCCGTCAGCAGGGCAATGTGGTGCACTTTTCCTTCGGTGGGAAGCTCGCTGCTGTAGCCTTGAATCAGTTCGATCTCTGTTTCCGGTCCGTCTTCAAAGCCAAGAAAAGCAAGCTCGATTACACCGTTCGTATGTGTGATGCGATCCTTCAATTTCATGCCGAGAACCTCTTCATAAAATGTGATGGACGCGTTGATATCCCTTACCATAATGCCTGTATGATCAATTCGTTTTGCCATGCTGCTCCTCCTCGTAACTCTTATTTGTCTATCGTAGAAAAACCTTTCCTTTCTGTCAATGCAGACAACTTGGCGTTTTGTGGTACGATAAGAGAAAGCATACGGAAAGAGGACGAACAAATATGAAGCTACTTACCATAAAAAAAGCACACGCTGCAAAAATCAAAAAAGGCTATCCGCTCATTGATAAGGAAGCTCTCGCAAGCAGTGCGCGGCACGTGAAAGAAGGAGACCTCGTTGACATCGTGTCAGAGAGCGGCGAGTTTCTTGCGCGAGGTTATTACGGCCTGCAAAACAAAGGGGTCGGCTGGACGCTTACCCGCAATAAACAAGAACAGATTGACCAAGCATTTTTTCTCAGCAAATTATCAAAAGCGGCCCAAGCGCGCACCGAGCTGTTCGCTTCCCAAGATACAACGGCATTCCGCCTGTTCAATGGTGAGGGAGACGGCGTCGGCGGCGTCACGATCGACTATTATGGCGGCTACCTGCTGATTCAATGGTACAGCAAAGGCATTTACACCTTTAAAGACATGCTGATTTCCGCTTTGGATGAGCTGGAGCTTGATTATAAAGCGATTTACGAGAAAAAACGCTTCGATACGGCTGGACAATACGTTGAAGATGATGACTTCGTGAAAGGGAAAAGAGGCGAGTTCCCGATCATCATTCAGGAAAATGGCATTCAATACGCGGTGGATCTGAATGAAGGCGCCATGACGGGCATCTTTTTGGATCAGAGACATGTGCGCAAGGCGATCAGAGACCGCTATGCAAAAGGAAAAACAGTGTTAAATACGTTTTCTTATACAGGAGCATTTTCCGTGGCAGCGGCGCTTGGCGGAGCGGAGAAAACAACAAGCGTGGACGTGGCAAACCGGAGCATGGCCAAAACGATCGAGCAATTCAGTGTGAACAAGCTTGATTACGAGGCGCACGACATTAAGGTAATGGATGTGTTTAACTATTTTTCTTACGCGGCGAAAAAGGATCTGCGTTTTGATCTCATTATTCTTGATCCGCCTTCCTTTGCACGCACAAAAAAACGCACCTTCAGCGCGGCCAAGGATTATAAAAACCTGCTGAAGGAAACGATCGCCATTACAGCTGACAAGGGCATCATCGTTGCTTCCACAAACAGCAGCGCCTTCGGCATGAAGAAATTCAAAGGCTTTATCGATGCCGCCTTTAAAGAAACAAATGAACGTTACACGATCATTGAGGAATTTACGCTGCCGGAGGATTTCAAAACAATTTCATCGTTTCCTGGAGGCAACTACCTAAAAGTAGTCTTTCTGCAGAAAAAATAAAGCGAAAAGCTGCCCTGTTCAGGAGCAGCTTTTTCTATGTAGAAATGATTTTCTGGACGCGGCCGATGCGGCCATCTTCAAGCCGGACTTTAATGCCGTGCGGATGAAAGCTTGATTTCGTCAAAATATCTTTCACTGTCCCTCTCGTCAGTTTTCCTGTTTTTTGATCTGCTTTCAATACAATATCCACCTGTAATCCTTTCGAAATGCTGCTTCGCTCTTGCCCGTTCATAGCGCTCATCCTTTCTTTTTTTCATTATAGTCATTATGGTTTAAAAGTAACAGCCGGCTGCTGAAGTATATTTTTGTTTTTTTCTGCCTTCATTAAATAGAATGTCAGCCCAAAGCCTGCTATGCTCAGCATGCCAAATAGCAAGTAGACTGCGAAGATGGACACGTAGTCAAAAATGTACCCGCCCGCAAATGTACAGAACCAGTTGCCGAATCCATTGCCGATGGCCGCGTACATGGTCAGCGCCGTCGCTTCAACGTGGCTAGGAGTGATCTTTTTTACGTATTGAAGCGCCGCTGGGATAAATAAACCGATGGCCACTCCCTGAAGAAAGACCGCCGCATAAATGATCCATAATGAAGGCGCGGTGAAATAGAGCGCCCATCTAAATAATGAGACCCCGCCTGACAGCATAATGACGTTTAAAAGCCCCATTTTCTCTATAAATGTTTGGGCGAATCGCATAAATGGAATCTCCGAAATGACGCCGATGAAAAATAAAATGCCGATAGCGGAAAGTGACGCGCCGCTTTTGTCCAGAAAAAGACTGAAATACGTATTGTTCGCTAAGTTTGGAGCAAATGTCGTAAAAGTGATGATCATAAAGATGAGGAACGTTTTATTGCTGATCAGCTCCCGGAATCCTTTGCGGATATTGACCTTTGTTTTTGTTTTCTGCTGACCGGGCATTTGTGAGGCCAATATGGCGGCGTAATGCCGTTTCACCTGCAAGTTGTGCATGGGGTGCCTCCTTCGGTATCCACAATTACATTATATTGGAATCCGCCAGCTTTTCAATAAGGGGAAGCACATAAAAAAAACTGCCCTTGAGGGGACTGACCACCGTTTTTGAGACAGGGATCAAAACACCTTTTAAACAGCCAATTGCCGATAGTTTATCGGTGATTGGCTGTTTAGTTTCGTTTGAATACGAATATTGTTATAATAATGAATGTATTCTGTGACAGTGCGTTCTGCGATGGCGGTCGTAGTTCGATCAATGCTGTTAAGATAGAACGTTTCAGACTTTAGTGAGGA
>NZ_JAUMKF010000041.1:0-4523 GCF_030519405.1 Bacillus sp. C28GYM-DRY-1 | reverse complement strand
CGCTAACATCAGGGAGCAAGCTCCCATCTGTCCGCTCGACTTGCATGTATTAGGCACGCCGCCAGCGTTCGTCCTGAGCCAGGATCAAACTCTCCGATAAAATGGATCACAGGTTAAGTTCACCGCAGAATGTGGTGACACCTGTGTGACCTACGTCGTGCAGGCCTTAGTTTGACTGACTACGCACATCGCTGTGCGATTTTATAATAATGAATTAACAGGTACGTTTTGTCTTGTTTAGTTTTCAAAGATCATTTTTCACTTCTTGCCGAAGCGACTTTATTAATATAACATTTTGACTTTCTTTTGTCAAATGTTTTTTGAATTTATTTCTCCGCCGCTGTGAGCTTGTTTTTCAGAAGCGCATCAGCGACGTTTAATAATATAACACGGTCAAGAATCAGAGTCAATATCTTTTTTTAAAGAATATCCCCGATGATAAATAGCCTGTCCTTTTGTTTCTATCTGGCAGACGTTGATAAGTCCCTTGTCCGTCAGGTAATCAAGCATAACTCCAAGGTCTTGGGTAAAGTGCTTTAAGTCAGGATGCTGAAGAAGCTCACCAAATTGCCATATCCCTTTTTCTTTCATTACTTCAAAAAGATGAGCCGAACCGATCTCAGCTTTGGAATGGATGAGAAAATCATTTGCTAAGAATAATAATTCGAGTCTTTTTTCCAAGCTCTCGTGGCTTTCAATCAACTCGGAATATAATTTGTACACTTGGGGCTCCATCTGACGCACTTGGCTCCATACCGTGGTTTCCGGATGAAATCCCCTGTCAATTACTTCAATACGCGCTAAATGATGCAGCGCATGAACAATCGCGTTGTAAGCATCTAAAAATTGATTGGCTTCGAAAAAAGCCTTGCCTTCAACATATCTTCTTATTAATTTGCCATATTCAAGCCCAATCTTCAGTTTGCGTTCAGCAAACGGAAATGTATTCAGCCTGTCAATCAGCTCGACAATGTATTCGTTACGGTCAAACAAGACTCTGCCATTTACAATCCAATCTATGATTCTTCTATTTGTCCCGAGCAAAATCCATTCTTGAATCTGAGAATCTGTTACGACATGCAAAGAAGCTGTTTTTTGATCAAATTCATAATGCTTTATAAAAACAGGCTCGTCAGCCTCCTTTACAATCACCAGCAAAGCAGCATCAAAGTTATCTGTTAAGGAAGAGGTTTTGTTTCTTCTCTCAATCATAATGACAGCCAATGTATTGGGATGACTTGCTCTTTCTTGGTAAATTGGACGGAGAAGATTATCCATCACTATTCCTCCAATGCAATTGTTCAAAATTTTTTATTCTCTATTTGATTCAATTCTATGGTCAAAACGAAATCCCTCTTTTTCTAAACACATTGAACTATTATAAACAATTTCACAGTAAGTCTCCACATATAAATTCCAGTTCAACCGAAAACATGAAGAAAATCCCATTGGGTTTGTGCTATAGTTAAATTAGAGGGGGATGGACATGGCGAAATACTCCAGCAAAATTAATAAAATTAGAACATTTGCGTTAAGTTTGGTTTTCGTTGGGTTTATCATTATGTACATCGGTATCTTTTTCAAAGAGTCAGTTTTGCTATCCAGTTTGTTTATGATACTTGGGCTTTTATCCATCGGTCTCAGCACAGTTGTTTACTTTTGGATCGGAATGCTTTCGACCAAAGCAGTTCGTGTCATATGTCCGGCCTGTGCAAAAGAGACAAAGGTTTTGGGAAGAGTGGACATGTGCATGCATTGCAGAGAGCCGCTGACTTTAGATAAAGGTTTAGAAGGAAAAGAATTTGATGAGTCTTATAATAAAAAGAAAATGTCCAAATAAAATAAGCTGACCGTTTCGTGCGGTCAGCTTATTTTTAATGGTTTTCTTTTTTCGAACACTCTTGGCAGACACCGTAAATTTCTAAACGGTGGTGGCTTACTTTAAAGCCCGTGACATGGGCAGCGAGCTGCTCCACTTCATCAAGGCCCGGATAATGGAAGTCCACAATTTTACCGCAGTTTTCACAAATCGCGTGATAGTGATCGGATGTGACAAAATCGAATCTGCTGGAAGCATCACCGTATGTGAGCTCTTTTACCAAACCGGATTCTCGGAACACACGCAAATTGTTATATACCGTCGCTACGCTCATGTTAGGAAATTTCCCTTCCAGAGCTTTATATATATCGTCCGCTGTTGGATGAGCCATAGAGTTAACGAGATATTCCAAAATCGCATGACGTTGAGGAGTAATGCGAACTCCGGTTTCCTTCAACGTTTCTAAGGCTTCTTTTAGTTCATGTGCAGCCATCCGTCATGCACCTCTCTTCTAAAAAAAATTCTTACATTGTAATGTTTATAATTAGTGTAACTCTTTCTACGATAATTTGTCAATTGATATCAGGGTAAAAGTAAGCATATCATTTGAGGCTGATAGACGCATTTACTTTTCCGACATATCTTTGAGGGTTTGAAGCGCTTCCGCTACATGATCTTTCACTTTTACCTTTCTCCATTCTTTAATGAGCCGTCCTTCTTTATCAATTAAAAAAGTGGAACGCTCAATTCCCATATATTCTTTCCCGAAGTTTTTCTTCAGCTTCCATACATCAAACGCTTCCGCTAGCTTATGTTCGTCATCAACAAGAAGCAGAAATGGAAGGTTATGCTTCTCTTTAAATTTCCCGTGCTTTTCCTGGCTGTCCGGGCTGACGCCAATAATAACGGCATCCAGTTCAGCGAAACTTTCGTGGCTGTCCCGAAAATCACATGCTTCAGTTGTGCACCCCGGTGTCATGTCTTTTGGATAAAAGTAAAGCACGATATACTTTCCTTTATAATCCGATAATGTTACTGTTTCCCCATGATCGCCTTTTAACTCTAGATCAGGTGCTTTTTGTCCGATTTCTATAGTCATTACGTTACCTCCGGATGTTTTTTTAATAAGCGTATCCAATTCTTGTCCAGATTACAACTGTCGGCCCTTGCATCTTAAGCCCGAATCCATTGTTCTTGTTCGGAAGCATGCTACAATAGAAAGGACGCATGGAGATATAGGAGGTTTTTATTCTTGCATACTAAATCAATTGAACTTCACAATGAGGCATTAAAGCACATTGTCGGCGGTGTAAACAGTCCGTCTAGATCATATAAAGCAGTCGGCGGCGGATCTCCCGTCGCAATGGAAAAAGCAAACGGCGCTTATTTTTGGGATGTGGACGGCAACAAATACATCGATTATTTAGCGGCGTACGGTCCAATCATTACCGGACATGCCCATCCGCATATTACAGAAGCGATTAAAAAAGCAGCAGAGAACGGTGTATTGTATGGAACACCGACAAAACATGAGGTTACATTTGCAAAGATGCTCAAAGAAGCCATTCCTGCTTTGGACAAAGTAAGATTCGTCAATTCGGGAACTGAAGCTGTTATGACAACCATCCGCGTGGCTCGCGCATATACAGGCCGGACAAAAATCATTAAATTTGCAGGCTGTTACCACGGACATTCGGATCTTGTGCTTGTCGCCGCCGGTTCCGGTCCATCTACTCTTGGCACACCAGACTCAGCCGGTGTACCAAAAAGCATTGCAAACGAAGTGATCACAGTTCCATTTAATGATATCGAAAGCTATAAAGCGGCTCTTGATAAATGGGGCAGTGAAATCGCGGCGGTTCTCGTCGAGCCGATTGTCGGCAACTTCGGAATTGTTGAGCCGAAAGAGGGCTTCTTGGAAAAAGTAAATGAACTGACACACGATGCTGGCGCTCTCGTTATTTACGATGAAGTCATTACGGCATTCCGCTTTATGTATGGCGGCGCGCAGGATCTATTACAGGTAAAACCGGATTTAACAGCACTCGGGAAAATTATCGGCGGCGGACTGCCAATTGGCGCCTATGGCGGTAAAAAAGAAATTATGGAGCAGGTAGCTCCGCTTGGGCCAGCTTATCAGGCTGGAACAATGGCAGGTAACCCCGCTTCCATCCTATCAGGCATCGCTTGTCTGGAAGTGCTCAAAGAGGAAGGCGTGTATCAAAAGCTTGATCGCCTTGGCGCTATGCTGGAGGAAGGCATTTTACAGCATGCAGAGACACATGGCATCACAATTACTGTCAACCGGTTAAAAGGCGCACTTACGGTTTATTTCTCTGATGAGAAAGTCGAAAATTACGAGCAGGCTGAACGCAGTGACGGAGAAACATTCGCTACGTTTTTCAAGCTGATGCTGGAACGCGGAATTAATTTAGCACCTTCTAAATATGAAGCCTGGTTTATTACAACAGCACATACAGAGCAGGATATTAGAGACACGCTTGCAGCGGTCGAGGATGCTTTTAAACACCTTAAAAACTAGAATCAGACAACTTGGACAGGAGCATTGAGCTCCTGTCAGGCTGTCGAGAAAATCTCGACAGCTTTTATTTTCCCTTAAAATATCCATTCTCCTGTAATAAAATAAAAGAAAGACTTCAAAAGGACGGTGTCTTTCTTATGTTCCACACAAGAAATTCTTCTC
>NZ_JAUMKF010000040.1:0-7779 GCF_030519405.1 Bacillus sp. C28GYM-DRY-1 | reverse complement strand
AATTTGGGTGGAACCACGGGTACATTACACACTCGTCCCTTTTAGAGGGATGGGTGTGTTTTTTTATGAACTAAATATATGCGATGAAAAGGACATGGATGATCATTACGGTTTTCAGAGAGGGAAGAAAGGTGAGAGCTTCCCAGCTTAGGGATATCATTTACCGCCTTCAAGCTGGGCAAACAATTAGAGCTGTTTATGTTTTCTGAAGAAGCGCCGGGGATGCCGTTTTATTTGCCGAAAGGGCAGATTATCCGCAATGAGCTGGAACACTTCTCGCGTGAGCTGCAAACAAAGGCTGGCTACGAGGAGGTCCGTACGCCGTTTATGATGAATCAGCGGTTATGGGAACAGTCAGGCCACTGGGATCATTATCGTAACAATATGTATTTTTCAGAAGTGGATGATACAAGATTCGCCATGAAGCCGATGAATTGTCCCGGCCATATGCTCATCTTTAAAAACAGCCTGTATTCGTATCGGGATCTGCCGATTCGAATGGCGGAATTCGGTCCATGAATACAGCGGTGCTTTAAACGGAATGCTACGCGTCCGGACGTTCTGCCAGGATGATGCCTATATCTTCGTTCGAGACGATCAGATTGAGAGTGAGATTAAAGAAGCGATTCGGCTGATTGACGAGGCATATCGTACTTTTGGCTTCGAGTATTCGGTCGAACTCTCGACTCGCCCGGCAGATTCATTAGGAGATGACAGCCTTTGGGAAGCGTCGGAACGCGCCTTAGCAGGCGTCCTTGAGGAACTTAACCTGTCTTATGAGGTTAATGAAGGTGACGGGGCGTTTTACGGGCCGAAAATTGATTTTCACATCAAAGATGCCCTGAAACGAAGCCACCAATGCGCGACAATACAGCTTGATTTTCAAATGCCGGAAAAATTTGATTTAACATATATCAATGAACACAATGAAAAAGTTCGTCCTGTCGTCATACACAGAGCGGTATTCGGCTCGATCGACCGTTTCTTCGGCATTTTAATCGAGCGTTTCGGCGGGGCATTCCCAGTCTGGCTTGCACCGATCCAGGTTCAAATCATACCGGTCTCGCACGTTCATTTGGACTATTGCAGAAAGGTGCAGACAGAGCTGAGGCAGCTGGGGATAAGAGCCCGCATAGATGAGCGTAATGAGAAGCTGGGCTACAAAATCAGAGAGTCGCAGGTACAGAAAATCCCGTACGTGCTGGTGCTTGGGGATCACGAAGAGCAGGAAGGTGCGGTAAACGTCCGCCAATTCAGAAATCAGCAGAATGAACACGTCCCTTTTCAGACGTTTAAAGATAAACTTGTCAAACAGGTGGAAAATCGAAGTATCTAGGAGAAAAGCTGTGAATTCTCAATTTGCTTTTTTGACTTTCCCTATCCGGAATCAGTAAAATAATAAGTAAATCTATCGTTCGTATGTTATGAATGCATCTCGAAATGGGGAAATTGACATGGACCATGACAAACTGGAAGCAAATTTGCTGGATCACGCACTTACAAAATACTTGAAAAGCACGAAGCAACTGGATGAAGCCACTGTTCCGAAACACATGAATAATGTAAGAGGATTTATTCTGCGGATTATATACAGACATGGGAGCTGCACAATAAAGGATATTCTGAAGGAGGTCACACTGTCTCCCTCAGCCACAACCACCGCTCTGAATCATTTAGAACAGGAGGGGTTTATTGAAAGATCCAGAAATAACAATGACCGCCGTACTGTATGGATTACGCTTTCTGAATCGGGCCGGGGGACAGCTGAACAAATGATCGAAAACCGCCAGCAGCTGATTGACGGCATGTTTGAGCGTTTAACAAACGAAGAGAAAAAGACGTTCTTAGCGATTATTGGGAAGCTTACCCAATAGGGATAGAAAGAGCCGGTGTGCGAAACGCCGGCTTTATAGAGATTATTCCATATCACTCAGGCGTTTGCCTGCGACAGCATAATGGTCTTTTCTCATTTCTTCTATAAATACAACAATTTTTTCTTCAGAGGCACCGGTTGTTTCCTTTACGGCTTCTGTTACTTTCTCGACAAGATTGCGTTTCTGCTCGTCTGTACGGCCTTCGAGCATTTTGACAGTTACGTATGGCATGGATGCTGAATCCTCCTTTATCTCGTTTCCTCTCTTTAGAAAAAGAGGCTTCTTATAGTATACTGAATAAAGTAAATTCTTGCATTTTTAGAAAGAGGGATATCACACTTGGACCGTTTTTTATATTATCCGTTATCTTTAATGCCATACCTCGTCATCACGTTAATTGTGTCGTTTACGGTGCATGAGCTTGCCCACGCTTATGTCGCATACAAGTTCGGTGACGATACGGCGAAAAAACAAGGAAGACTGACGCTCAATCCCATTAAACACCTTGATCCGTTCGGAACCATTTTGATTCTGGTGGCCGGCTTCGGATGGGCGCGCCCTATTCCCGTTAATCGCCGCTTCTTTAAGAATCCTCGGCTTGCCGGCGTGCTTGTATCTATTGCCGGACCCGTCAGTAACCTGATTCTTGCGTTTATCGGTTTCTTTTTGTTAGTGTTGATGCATGCATACGGAATGGAGCTGCTTGCGGCATTCAGCACGGGGCTTGATCAGTTCTTTTCCATTTGGATACAGCTGAATCTTGTTTTGTTTTTATTTAATCTGCTGCCGCTTCCTCCGCTCGATGGGTATCGAATAATCGAAGATCTCGTTCCCCCGGGAGTGCGTGTCAAGATGACGCAGGCGGAGAACTACGGCTTTATCGTCTTTTTGGTTCTGTTTGTGACACCGCTCGGATCTTACGTGCTTTGGCCACTGCTAAATGCCGGAAGAGATCGGATTTTACAGCTGTTTTCAGCGATATTTCAACCGCTTTTGTAGGAGGTAGAACTCATGGAAGAAAAAAAGAAAAAATCAATCGGGTTTAATATTATCAAAAGTGATCCGACAGACGGACATGGCGGTTTCGGTGTAGGGGCACTCAGCCTCGATAACATTTCCCCTGTATTCGTCGATGTAGAGGAAAAAGAAGCGTTCGTTGACATCGGTGCCATGCACGCCCGCAGCACCGTTGAAAAAGGAATTAAATTTCTGCCGAATAAAGAAGAAGTTCCAAACGGCAAACCATACTGGCTTGTATGGGTGACGATTGACAGAAGAGAAGAGGGGCCTTATTACGCAGGCGTGACAGCTTGTGAACTAACGGTCGACAGAAGCATCAGAAGAGGCTACAAATCGTTGCCTGAGCATGTGAATCTAATGGATAAATCAATGAAACGAAAAATTATCATTGATAAAATGGATGACAGCTCGAAGCGTGTGCTCGGCGAGTTTCTGAAAAAGCATGATCAGGGTCTATGGGACCGCTCCTCAGATGAATTAAAAACCGGCCTGCTTCCGGAAGACAATTAAATTGTGAACTTTCTGTGAACTTTTAGAAAATTTGAACTATTTTTCGTAAACATTGAGTAAACTGGTGATACAGAAATAGGACATGGAAAATCCCGAGCCGAACCAAGACTCGGGGTTTTTCATTTTGTAAGTGTAAGATGATGTACGAAACCATGCGAATAACCCGCCTCCGAGGAGACGGGTTATTTTCAATGATTCCGCCCCAGCCATTTGTCCCACCACTTTTTCGGTGAAGCAGGCTTCTCTTTGACTGGATGCAGGTCTTTTGTTTGTTTTGCTGGTTCTGCCCCATAGCATACGTTTGATGGCTCAGTGCCTTTCACAAAATACGTGTAGTGCTTGGCTGCGCAGCCGGGGCCTGACGTGTAGCCTGTTACCGGATCAATGTACACACCGGTTACGCCTTTTGGCGGTTTGAATGCAGTTTCCGGTTCTCCTTTGAGCGCATCCTCCATAAAGTCAGCCCAAATCGTTTTGGCATAGCTTTTTTCTTCGACCGAGTCGATGGTGCTGTTTTTATCATAGCCCGTCCAAACACCTGCGGCCAGCTTCGGATTGAAACCAATCATCCAGCTGTCTGCGCTTGTGGTTCCTGATTTTCCCGCATACGTTCTTGTCAGGCGGTTGGCGATCATCCGTCCGGTTACCGACGTATAGCCGTTTAAATCCGGATCAAACATGCCTGTCATCATACTCGCCGTGACAAAAGCGGATTTTTCATCGAGCACTTGTTTATGCTGATTCGGGTTTTCATACAGCACATGTCCCGCTGCGTCCGTGACCCTCGAAATAAAGGTCGGTTCGATTTGCTTCCCGCCATTTGCGAGCATGGCATAGGCATTGACCATCTCAATCGGGCGCACGGGCTCGGTACCGAGCGCCAGGGACGGCAGTGCTTGTAGCTGCGCGGTGATGCCGAATTCCTCTGCCGCCTGTACGAGCTTGTTCATGCCGAGAAAGAGATGTGTTTTCACAGCGTAAATGTTGTCGGAAAGCGCCAGCGCCTGCAGAAGCGTAATCGGCCTGTTGGCATAGTATCCGTTATAGTTGCTTGGAGAATAGGTTTCTCCCTTTGCATCAATTTGAAACTCGGTTTCTTCGCTTTTCATCAAGGTAACTGGCGTAAATCCGCTCTGAATCGCCTTATAGTACAGTAACGGCTTAATTGTCGAAGCAGGCTGGCGCTTCGCCTGTGTCGTCCGGTCAAACGGGCTTTTATGATAATCCCTGCCACCGACAAGAGCGAGAACGTTTCCTGTGCGGGGATCAATGGCTGAAAACCCGACTTGAATGTCAGAGCCGGCGTTGACGGTTTCAGTAATGGTCTCCTCAGCTATGCGCTGCATCCGTTTATCTACCGTCGTATAGACGTTTAACCCGCTCGTTTCAATTTGCTCCCGCGTCAGGCCGAGCTTTTTCTCCAGCTCTCTCATCGCATTGTCATAGAAATAAGGGGCTTTTTTCTTGGAAACTTGTTTATTCAAAGGCTGATAAGAAAGAGGTTCTTTCATGAGTTCATCCGCTTTCCTATGGCTGATCATCCGCTGCTTTTCCATCATCCGCACAATCGTTTTCTGGCGCTCCTTGGCCTTTGTTTCATTGACATAAGGCGAATAGCCGGAAGGGCCTTTTGGGATACCCGCCAAAAGCGCAGCCTCCGCATCTGTCAGATTTTTTGCATGCTTGCCGAAATACAGGCGGGAAGCGGCTTCAATGCCGTAGGCGCCGTGGCCGTAGTAAATCGTATTTAAATAGCCTTCTAATATCTCGTCCTTAGAATAGTTCTGTTCCAGACGAATTGTGTAGAACGCCTCATTCCATTTCCGTTTCCACGTTTTATCGTGTTCAAGGTATAAGTTTCTCGCATATTGCTGGGTGATGGTACTGGCACCCTGAACCTTGGCAAATGCTTTCAGATCAGCAAGCGCCGCACCGGCCATGCGTTTATAATCAAAGCCGTGATGCTCGTAGAAATTCTGGTCTTCAACCGCAACTGTCGCTTTTACAATCGTCGGATTCATGTCCTTTAAGGGGACCCAATAGCGCTTTTCACCGAAATTCGTTTCCCCGAGCTTTGAGCCGTCACTCGCATACAAAATCGTGGATTGCGGCACTTGCACGGAGGGAGCGCCCTGGTATTTGGCAATCAAAATGACAGTCATAAACACAGCAGCTGCCGCTAAGGCCGCCAAAGCCCCTAAAAAGATAAAGGCGCGAACGGTTTTCAGCGTCAGTCTCAGCCGTTTATTTGTCATTGCATCCACAACGGGTTCCCCCTTTTTTTATGTTTCTACTATTATGAGAAAAAAAGATCATTTTTAAACATCGCAAAACAGGACGTATCTTTACTTTTTCCCCGCCATCCTCTATACTTTTTCCTTAGGTGAAAATGAGATTTCAACCGAGAATAAAAGCTGATAAGACGCTTACAATAAATGAATACAGCCTTGAAAGGGAGATGACAATTGAGCGAACTTTGGTACACAGAGAAGCAGACGAAAAACTTTGGCATTACGATGAAGGTTAACAAAACGTTACATACAGAACAAACAGAGTTTCAGCATTTAGAAATGGTGGAAACAGAAGAGTTCGGCAACATGCTGTTTTTGGACGGCATGGTGATGACATCTGAAAAAGACGAGTTCGTTTATCACGAAATGGTAGCGCATGTGCCGTTATTTACGCACCCAAATCCTGAGCACGTTCTTGTAGTCGGCGGCGGTGACGGCGGCGTCATCAGAGAAATCCTGAAGCATCCGAGCGTGAAAAAAGCGACGCTTGTTGATATTGACGGCAAGGTTATTGAATACTCTAAAAAGTTCCTTCCTTCTATCGCAGGAAAGCTGGATGATCCACGCGTTGATGTGCAGGTGGATGACGGATTTATGCACATTGCGAAATCTGAAAATCAATATGACGTGATCATGGTGGATTCAACTGAACCTGTCGGGCCGGCTGTAAACCTGTTTACAAAAGGATTCTACGCGGGAATCGCGAAGGCACTGAAAGAAGACGGCATTTTCGTCGCTCAGACGGACAACCCATGGTTTACACCGGAATTAATCACAAATGTACAGCGCGACGTGAAGGAAATCTTCCCGATTACGAAACTGTATACGGCTAACATTCCAACATATCCAAGCGGCTTGTGGACATTTACAATCGGTTCGAAAAAATATGATCCGCTTGCAGTAGAAGATAGCCGTTTCTTCGAAATTGATACGAAATATTACACAAAAGATATTCATAAAGCGGCGTTTGTTCTGCCGAAATTTGTGAGTGACCTGATTAAATAATGAAGGTATGGCGCAGGAGCGAATCTTGCGCTTTTTTACAGGAAAGCGAGGGTATTATAGATGAGATTTGATGAAGCTTATTCAGGAAAAGTATTTATTGCGAGCCGTCCCGAGTGGGAGGGGGCGGACGCCATCCTGTACGGCATGCCAATGGACTGGACGGTTAGCTATCGTCCGGGCTCACGCTTTGGCCCTAGCAGAATCCGCGAGGTGTCAATCGGCCTTGAAGAATACAGCCCGTATTTAGACCGTGATCTGGCAGATCTGAACTTCTTTGACGCCGGCGACATTCCGCTGCCGTTCGGAAATCCGCAGAGAAGCCTTGATATGATTGAGGAATATGTGGACAGCATTTTAGAAAAAGGGAAATTCCCAATGGGCATGGGCGGGGAGCACCTCGTGTCATGGCCTGTCATTAAAGCAATGTACAAGAAATATCCAGACCTTGCGATTATCCATTTTGATGCGCATACAGATCTTCGCGTTGATTATGAGGGAGAACCGCTTTCTCACTCCACGCCGATCCGCAAAGCGGCAGAATTGATCGGACCGCAAAATGTGTACTCATTCGGAATCCGTTCCGGCATGAAGGAAGAGTTTGAATGGGCGAAGCAAAACGGCATGCACATCTCAAAATTTGAAGTGCTTGAACCGCTGAAAGAGGTGCTTCCGAAGCTGGCGGGCCGTCCGGTTTATGTCACAATTGACATTGACGTATTAGACCCTGCACACGCACCGGGTACAGGAACGGTTGACGCCGGTGGCATCACGTCTAAAGAACTGCTTGCATCTATCCATGAAATCGCTCGCTCAGAGGTAAACGTGAAGGGCGCTGATTTAGTGGAAGTCGCACCGGTATATGACCACTCAGAACAAACGGCAAACACAGCCAGCAAAATCATCCGTGAAATGCTGCTTGGGTTTGTGAAATAAGAAAACATCCAGACTTTGTGGGACTGACCCCCGTTTTTGAGACAGGGATCAAAACACCTTTTAAACAGCCAATTGTCGATAGTTTATCGGTGATTGGTTGTTTAGTTTCGTTTGAATACGAATATTGTTATAATAATGAATGTATT